>CAMWSP010000095.1 GCA_947176935.1 uncultured Porphyromonadaceae bacterium
AGCCGTGCAACATCGAGTTGCGGAAATGCTCTTTGACCGACTTCTTGGCGAGTTCTTTTTTATAGTGCTCCTGCACATATTTGGCACTTTCCACAATGAAGCCGGCACTGCCCATAGCCGGGTCGCAGATTGTATCATCAAGAGTGGGCTGCATCAGTTCCACCATCATGCGGATGATGTGGCGCGGAGTACGGAACTGCCCGTTGGTGCCGCTGGCTGCCATCTTGCCAAGCACATATTCATAGACGTCACCCATCGCATCGCGGTTATTCATGTCCAGCGCGCTTATGCCGTCAACGACCTTGACAAGTGTGCGGGAATTCGGAATCATAAAGACCGCATCCTTCATAAACCGGGAATAGGCTGACTGCTTGCCCCGATTAAGGTGCTTTATATAGGAAAACACATCGCGACTTACAACGCGATACATCTTTTCCTGCTCGAAATGCCGGAAATTGCTCCACCGCAAATCAGCCATAGGTACATCCTGATCTGTTTCGGGATTGTGCCAAGTGCCGTAATCAAACATCGGCTCACTTACTTGTGTCCCTAATGCCGAGGCCTTACTTTCCTGACGTATTTGAGCATCATCGAGCATCTTCATAAACAGAAGATAGGTCATCTGTTCAAGAATAGTTATAGAATTGGTAATACCTCCCGTCCAGAAGGCTCCCCATATTTGGTCAATCTGATTCTTTATCTGTCCTGTTATCATAACTTGGGCAAAGGTACGAAGAATTTTGGAGATGGCAAATTTTGGGTGAGGGGCCGAACAATCGGGGCGGCGGGGCGGTTTTAGTTTTACTATTGCTACTATTATGAACAGATACAGGACAATTACAATTCAGGGACTTGAGTTCCATAGGATAACGAAGGCTGATTTTGCTGATATTGCGCGCTTTATGCGGTTATCGGACAGCCGCACTTGTGATTATACTTTCGGGGGCATAGTCCTTTGGATTAACCATTTCGGTTATACGATGGCTATACAGGATAATACTTTGTATATCCGCGGGGGACGGGAGGATGACCTTTCGATTCCGGCGTTTGCGATACCGGTGGGTGACGCCGGGCTTGAGGAGGCTATGGAGCTGCTGCGGGCGTCGGAGGAGCCGACGTGGCTCTCGGCGGTGCCGGAGGACCGGCTGCATGTTTTTGCTTCGCTGGCTGAGGCGGAAGTTTGTGAGCTGGGCCGGGAGTGGAGCGATTATCTGTATGATATCAATGCTATGGCTGATCTGGGCGGGGGAGCTATGAAGAGGAAGCGTAATCACGTGAACCGGTTTATGGCTGAGCATCCGGATGCGTGTCTGGTTGAGATTGACCGCCATATAGCGGGGGAGTGTGGGCGGCTGCTGGAGGCTATAGGTCACGATGGTTCGGCGACGGGGCGGTCGGAGTTTGAGGCGGTAGGGGGTATGCTTGCGGGCTGGGATGATTATGCGCCGTATTTCGTGGGGGAGGCGCTGGTTGTGGGCGGCCGCATAGTGGGGTTTACGGTTGGCGAGACGAAGGGGGATACGCTTCACGTGCATGTTGAGAAGTGTGACCACAGCGTTGCGGGGGCGAACGAGGCTTTGGCTTCGATGTATGCGGCGGAGATGCGGCGGCGCGACGGGCGGCTGCTTTATGTTAACCGCCAGGATGACGCGGGCGACGCGGGGCTGCGCGCTTCGAAGGAGAGCTGGCGACCGCTCCGCTTGCTGCCGAAGTTTAATATACGGCTTAGCTGATGTTTCGCCCCGCCAGGGGCGTTTTTTTTGTTTCTGGGGGCGGGGTGATGCGGAGTTTGAGGAAAAAGTGGTAACTTTGTGTCGGAATTTGAAGCATATTTTTATACTGTGTTATGAAAACAATTTGTAATGAGGAGTTTGGCGGGGAGCGCCCGCTGTTTGCATCCAAGGATTTGCGCCTGGAGCACGTTACTTTCCATGCCGGCGAGTCGGCGCTGAAGTGTTGCGCCAATATCGAGGCGGTAGATTGCCTGTTTGAGGGTAAGTATCCGTTTTGGCACACCAGGGGTTTCCGGGTGGAGAAGTGTGTTTTCACTCCCGGCGCGCGTGCCGCGCTGTGGTATTCGTCGGATCTGGTGATGACGGATACTCAGGTGGATGCGCCGAAGATGTTTCGCGAAATGGAGCGCCTGAGCCTGACGCGCGTGAGTATTCCCGACGCGCAGGAAACGCTCTGGCACTGCAAGAACGTGGAGTTGCGCGAGGTGGAGGTCAGGAATGCCGACTATCTGTTCATGCACTCTGAAAATATCGATATTGAGAATTATAGGCAGCAGGGTAATTATTCGTTTCAGTATTGCAAGAATGTTGAAATCCGCAATGCGGTTATAGATTCGAAGGATGCCTTTTGGGGCACGGAGAACGTGACGGTTTATGATTCGGAGCTGACGGGCGAGTATCTGGGCTGGCATTCGAAGAATCTGCGCCTGGTGCGCTGCAAGATTTCGGGCACTCAGCCGCTGTGTTATTGCGAGAATCTGATTATGGAGGAGTGCACCATGGCTGACGATGCGGATTTGGCTTTCGAGGATTCGACGCTCAGGGCCGATGTGCGTTCGGCGATAGCGAGCGTGAAGAATCCGCGTTCGGGGAGCATCAAGGCTGAGTCGATAGGCGAGTTGATTATAGACAAGAATATTCTGGCGCCGGCCGACTGCAAAATCACCACCGAGAAATGACCACGCCTTTCGACCTTGCCCCCGACCGCCGCGGGTCCGGTTCCATGAAGTGGGACGAGCGGCCCGATGCGCTCCCGCTCTGGGTTGCCGACATGGACTTCACGACGGCGCCCTGCGTGATCAATGCCTTGCGCCTCAGGGTTAACCACGGAGTGTTCGGCTACACGATGGTTCGCCCTGAATACTACAAGGCCCTGCAGTGGTGGTTCGCCAGGTATCATGGCTTGCCAATCTACAAGGAGTCGGTAATGTATGTTCCGGGGGTGGTTCCGGCGCTGTCGGCCATCATCAAGGCGCTGGTGGTTCCGGGCAACGGCGTGATTGTTCAGACTCCGGTTTATAACTGTTTTTTCTCATCTATCCGCAATAACGGGTGCCGGATTGTTGAGAATCCGCTGCGCCGGGTTGACCTTTCGGAATCGGAGTTCACTTATGAAATGGATTTCGAGAATCTGGAGGCGGTGGCTTCCGACCCGCAGAACACGATGCTTCTGCTGTGCAATCCGCATAATCCGGCAGGGCGCGCCTGGACCGGCGAGGAGCTGGCGCAGGTCAGCGATATATGCCGCCGCAACGGCGTTACGGTTGTGAGCGATGAAATTCATTGCGACCTGACTATGCCGGGGTTCGATTATGTTCCATATCAGCTGGTTGATTCGGAGGCGATTGCGTGCCTGTCGCCATCGAAGGCGTTTAACACCGCCGGCCTGCAAATTGCCAATATAGTTTGCCCGGACAAGGAAATGCGCCGCAAAATCGATCGCGCAATCAACATCAATGAGGTTTGCGACGTGAACCCCTTCGGAGTCGAGGGCCTGATTGCCGCCTATTCGCCCGAGGGGCATGAATGGCTCGAGCAGTTGCGCGGCTATTTGTATGATAACTACCTGTTTCTGCGTGATTATGTGGCGGAGAACCTGGCGGGAGTGCCGGTAACTAAACTGGAGGCCACATATCTGCCCTGGCTCGACATAAGCCGCTTCGGCACACCGTCGGAGGAGCTTGAGGAGCAGATTCTGGAGCATACGGGAGTGTGGGTCAATTCCGGTTCGATGTATGGCACTGACGGATTCATCAGAATAAACATTGCCTGTACGCGCGCAAATCTCGAGAAGGGGTTGCACCGCATCTGCGAGTATCTTAAATGTCGCGGATAGAGCTGATTCAATCGGGCGAGAAACTTACCTTCGGCCAGCTTTTGCGGCTGACGGTCAAGCTGTCGCTGCCGGCGATGATGGCCCAGCTGTCGAGCATCATGATGCAGTATATCGACGCGTCGATGGTTGGGCGGCTCGGAGCCGACGATTCGGCGGCGGTGGGGCTGGTTTCGACGTCGCTATGGCTCTTCTGGGGCATCTGCTCGTCGGTTACCATGGGGTTTTCCGTGCAGGTGGCCCACCGCATCGGCGCGGCCGACTACGACGACGCCCGCAAAATTCTGCGCCAATCGATAAGCGCCTGCCTGATTTTTTCGGCCGTTGTTGCTCTGGCAGGCATTGCCATAAGCGGCTCCCTTCCGCAGTGGCTCGGCGGAACGGAAACCGTATGCCCCAAGGCTTCGCTTTATTTCCTGGTTTGGATGCTCGCATTGCCGCTGCTGACAATGAGCTACCTGGCCGGCGGAATGCTCCGCTGCGTGGGCAATATGAAGGTGCCGGGCGGGCTGAACGTTATGATGTGTGTTCTCGACGTTATTTTCAATTTTTTCCTCATATTTCCGTCGCATCAGTTCAACGTTGGCGGGTTGGCGGTTACGCTGCCCGGTGCCGGTTTGGGAGTGCTTGGCGCCGCTTTGGGCACCGTTATAGCCGAAATCATCACCGCGGCGCTGATGATGTGGTATCTTCTGACCCGCGAACGGAGCATAGCCATCAAGGGTATTCCCGGAAGTTTCCGGCCAACGCGGCGCGTTATAAAGCGGGCGTTTAAAGTTTCGGCGCCGATGACGTTGGAGCATGCCGTTATCTGCGGTGCGCAGATAGCCATAACGGTTATAGTTGCGCCGCTCGGCATAATGGCCATAGCGGCCAACGCCTTTGCGGTGACGGCCGAGAGCTTGTGTTATATGCCGGGCTATGGCATAGCCGACGCCGCGACTACGCTCGTTGGGCAAAGCTACGGCGCAAAGCGCCTTGACCTGGCCCGCCGCTTCGGCTACATAACCACCGGACTGGGCATGGCCACGATGACCCTGATGGGGGTGCTGATGTGGGTGGGGGCGCCGTGGGTCATGGAGCTGATGAGCCCCGTCAGGGAAATCTGCGACCTGGGCGTTGCCGCCTTGCGCATCGAGGCGTGGGCCGAGCCGATGTTTGCGGCATCGATAGTGGCCTATGGCGTTATGATAGGCATTGGCGACACCATAGTTCCCGCGGCCATGAACTTCGGCAGCATCTGGCTGGTCAGGCTGCCGCTGGCGGCGCTGCTTGCGCCGCGGATGGGGCTGAGTGGCGTATGGCTCGCAATGTGCATAGAGCTGAGTTTCCGCGGCGCGATATTCCTGTGGCGCCTGATTTCCGGCGCCTGGCTCAAGAAAGGCCTCTAAGATTATGCTCCCTTCAGCTGGTTACACAATGTAACCAACTCATTTCTTTATACTACCTTGCGCGCACTTATTTAGCATTAAAATGAAGCGTTTGAATCAATGAAGATTGCAGTGTTAGAATTAGAATTTATGAAGCTAAAGTGGTTTTATAGGCTGAAATAGCCTCCAGTCTTTTTAGAACCGCGATATTCAATTTTATTTAGATCTACCAAGGTTTTAAGAGCCCTTTTTATAGTTATGATACTTTTGTCAAATTCATTGGACAAATCAACAGCACTGATACCCGGGGAAGAAATAATACGATTATAGATCAATCTTTCATTATCATTTATCGTATCATTTAACGTATCATTTATCGTGTCATTTATCGTGTCATTTATCGTGACATTTTTGTGGCACGATAAATTATGGGGTATGAAGGTTGCCATTAGAGGTGGAGGTCGGTTTTGTGGCCGAGGGTGCGGGTGTAGCTGAAGATGCCGGCGGTTAGGGCGAAGGCGATGCTGATGGCGAGGCAGATGCGGACGGCGCTGAGGTTGGTGGCGGCCAGGGCGAACACGGTGCTCACGGCGGTGGCGCCGAGGGTCTGGCCAACGAGGCGCGCGGTGCTCTGCACCCCGCCGGCGCCGCCGGAGCGGTGGACCGGAGTTGCCATGACCATGACTATGTTGTTGGGGGTCTGGAACATGCCGAAGCCGATGCCGCAAACGGCCATGCGCCACGCAATGTTCCATTCGCCGGCTCCGTAGCCGGAAGTGAGCAGGAGCAGTACGCCGAGAATGAATACTCCCATGCCGGCGGCGGCCGTGGCTCCGGGGTTGTGGCGCTCAACGTAGCGGGCGGCGATGGGCGAGACTATCATGGTTGCCAGCGGCCAGGGGGTCATGAGCAGGCCGGTGGTGATTTCCGAGAAGTGGTAGCTGTTGAGGTAGAGAAAGGGTAGCGCAATCATCGTTACGTTCTGGGCGATAAATGAGCAGACCGAGGTTGCTATGCTCATAGAGTACATTGAGTTGGTAAACAGGTCGACCGGCAGCAGCGGTTGCTCGTGGCCGAACTGGCGGCGCAGATAGAAGATGCCAACCGCTATGCCTATGGTGAGCAGTATGCCGCTGAGAACCATGTCGCCTTTCCTTGAGAAGTTGCCTAAGGCGAAGAATATCAGTCCGAAAACGATCATGTTTTCTATGGCGCTGATCAGGTCGAAGCGAACTTTGTGTTCTGCGGGCGGATTTTGGGGCAGCAGCTTCAGGCCTATGAAGAATGCCGCTATGCCCAGCGGAACGTTGATTAGAAAAAGCCAGTGCCATGACGCGATGGAGAGGATGCCGCCGGCAATGGTTGGCCCGGCGGCCGTGGCGATGGCTATGCACATGGCGTTCAAGGCCATGCCGCGCCCAAGGATTTCGCGCGGATAGATGAGCCTGACCAGGGCGATGTTGACTCCCATGACGCAGGCGGCTCCGATGCCCTGGATGGCGCGCGCAATAACGAGCATTTCAAAGCCTTGAGCGGCCGCACAAAGTGCCGACGAGGCGGTGAAAACCACTACTCCGATAAGGAACGTACGCTTATAGCTATACAGGTCGCCGACGGAGCTGACCGGCAGAAGCAGCATGGTTATCACCAGTTGGTAGATGGTGATTACCCAGACCGATGATGAGCTGCTGATTTGAAACTTTTCGGCGAGCACGGGCAGGGCTACGTTGACCAGCGTGACGTCGAGCACCGTCATTACCAAAACTATCTGCAACGCTATGATTGCGATGTATTTCCGATAAGAAAAACCTATTCCTGCCATAATTCCGTCAATTCTGATTGCGGGAGTTCATGTTAACCAGATAAATGCCGAAGAACACCAATAACGTTGCCAAGCCTTTAACGGGTCCGAAGGTGCCTACGCCTAAGCCCACGGCAACCATGGCGGCAACCACCGGCTGAAGATAATTATACATGCTCACGACAGTCGGCTTCAGCTGCCGCTGCGCCACCGGAATCATCAGATAGCTGATAAAAGTGGCAATCACGATGATATAAGCCGTTTCCAGCCATATTTTCCAGCCCAGCGCCTGAAAATCAACGCTGAGAATGGCCGGAATGCAGAATGGCACATAAGTTACCGCCGACAGGAAAAACAGCCATTTCATCAGGGTGTAAGGCGAATACTTGTCAATAATCCGTCCGAAAGCGACATAATAGACCGCCGCACAAATCTGAGCCAGCAGACACATAGAATCGCCCATTACAGGATTGGTTGCGATTCCGCTCTGCGGCGAATTGAAAACCAGCAGCAAAGTGCCCAGCAGCCCTATGGCCACCCCGGTGATTTTAAGCCACGTCAGGCGATAATGCAGAAAGATGGCCGATAAAATCATGGTAAACACCGGAGTCAGCGAACTCATAACCGACGAGTCGATAGGATTGGTCATCCCCACGCCCAAAATAAACAGCCCCTGATTGGCCGAAATTATCAGCACCGACGCCAAAAGCAGCGACTTCCAGTCGGTGCGGTCAATTTTTTGGCGCGGCTGCATTGACTCCGGGAGGATAAACGAAAACAGCAGAAACATAGTTGCGCCGCCCAGAATACGGATGCCCGACAGCGCCAGAGGCGAAATGGTTTGCGAGAGCATAACGTCCTTCGAAATCGGCGACATTATGCCCCAGCCCAAATTTGCAAGCAACATAGCCATATGCCCGACACGCCGGCCGGACTGCTGCGAAGACTTTACCATAAAAAAGCAATTTTGTCACCGCAAAATTACAAAAAATTCCCGACATGACGCAACATATATCCTTACTCAGAGAACGAGTAAGAACGAGTAAAAACGAGTAAAAACGAGTAAAAACGAGTAAAAACTTTTTTATGCCTCTAATTCTACTTTTCCTTTAGCAGTTATTAACCATTGCTTTCCACTATCAGTCTTAGTAAGTAAACCATCTGCTTGCATTGCTTTAAGCATATTTGAAACATGGTTTAACTTTTGGGATTTATTCATTCCTATAGGTAAAC
>CAMWSP010000096.1 GCA_947176935.1 uncultured Porphyromonadaceae bacterium
AATATATAATCCACCTTATCGCCTGCCGACATTACTGTCTCGAAAATATGGCTTTGTCGTTCGATAAGGCATCTCTCGCGCCAGTCGTTACAATAGTTGGCCGCGTTGAGTACTGCCTCCCGGTCGTTCCAGTCCCCGAACACGTCACGAGCAACATTGTCAGGATTTATATATTCCGAATCTTCCAACCACTCATGATGAAGAATCTTTGAGGTCACAGATGTTTTGCCCGACCCATTGGGTCCGGCAATAACAATCAGAACAGGACGATGCTCAGTAGCTGCCATTCTTAATTCTATTTATGGCATCGCCCCATTTTTCTTGTGCCGCTTGCGAGGCGGCCTCGATACCGGCAGCCACACGTTCGGCAGCCCGCCGAGTGCTTTCGCGGGCATCCTCGGCAACCTCACGCATGATCTGAGCCATACGCTCATCGCCCGGCTCCTCCATCGACGTGAGCCGATAACTATTCATTTGTTCTTCCGACATAAGCATACACTTTTTAGTCTAACGCCAAAGTTACAAAAATAGTGTGGAATATTGAAATAGAATAACGAAAAATGGAGTGTAACCTTTTGAGCTACACTCCATTTATATGGATTTAGATATTTCTAAATTGAGGGGTTATTTCACTTCCTCGAAGTCGACGTCGGTGACGTGGTCGTCGCCTGATGTGGCGCCGGTGTCTGCGCCGGGCTGGGGACCGGCCTGGGCGTTGGCGGCCTGCTGCTGGGCGTTGAGGATGTCCTGCTGGGCGGCGCCGAACGCGGTCTCGATCTCCTTGATGGCTGACTCGATGCCGGCGATGTTCTGGGTCTTGTGGGCCTCCTTGAGGGCGTTGTGGGCGTTCTCGATGGTGGCTTTCTTGTCGGCGGGAATCTTGTCGCCGAGCTCGTTGAGCTGCTTCTCGGTCTGGAAGATGATCGAGTCGGCCTTGTTGAGGGTGTCGACACGCTCTTTCTCCTTGGCGTCGGCTGCGGCGTTGGCTGCGGCCTCGTCTTTCATGCGCTTGATCTCGGCCTCGCTCAGACCGCTCGATGCCTCGATGCGGATTGACTGCTCCTTGCCGGTGGCCTTGTCTTTGGCCGATACGTTGAGGATGCCGTTGGCGTCGATCTCGAATGTCACCTCGATCTGAGGTATGCCGCGGGGTGCGGGTGCGATGCCGTCGAGGTGGAATTTGCCGAGAGTCTTGTCGTCCTTGGCCATGGGGCGTTCACCCTGGAGCACTACGATTTCAACGCTGGGCTGGTTGTCGGCCGCGGTCGAGAAGGTTTCGCTCTTGCGGGTAGGAATGGTGGTGTTGGCTTCGATGAGCTTGGTCATTACGCCGCCGAGGGTTTCGATACCTACGCTCAGGGGCACAACGTCAAGCAGCAGAACGTCCTTAACGTCGCCGGAGAGCACACCGCCCTGGATTGCAGCACCTACGGCAACTACTTCGTCGGGGTTAACGCCTTTGGAGGGTTCTTTGCCGAAGATTTCCTTTACTTTGTGCTGGATGGCAGGGATACGGGTGGAACCGCCAACGAGGATTACTTCGTGGATGTCGGCGGGGGTGAGGCCGGCGTCTTCCATAGCCTTGCGGCAGGGTTCAACGGTTGCCTGAATCAGCAGGTCGGCGAGCTGCTCGAATTTAGCACGTGTAAGGGTCTTTACAAGGTGCTTGGGCAGGCCGTTGACGGGCATGATGTAGGGAAGATTGATTTCGGTGGAAGTGGAGCTGGAGAGCTCGATTTTAGCCTTTTCGGCGGCTTCCTTGAGGCGCTGCAGGGCCATGGGGTCCATGCGGAGGTCAACGCCTTCTTCTTTCTGGAATTCGTCGGCGAGCCAGTCAATAATCACCTGGTCGAAGTCGTCGCCGCCCAGGTGGGTGTCGCCGTTGGTGGATTTCACTTCAAACACGCCGTCGCCGAGTTCGAGGATGGAGATATCGAAGGTGCCGCCACCGAGGTCGAACACTGCAACTTTCTGGTCTTTGCCGTCCTTGTCGAGGCCGTAGGCAAGAGCTGCTGCGGTAGGTTCGTTAACGATACGGCGAACGGTCAGACCGGCAATTTCGCCTGCCTCCTTGGTTGCCTGACGCTGGGCGTCGTTGAAGTAGGCGGGCACGGTGATAACGGCTTCGCTTACGGGCTGGCCGAGGTAGTCTTCGGCGGTTTTCTTCATCTTCTGAAGAATCATGGCCGAGATTTCTTGCGGTGAGTATTCCTTGCCATCGATGTCGACGCGAGGGGTGTTGTTGGAGCCGCACACTACTTTGTAGGGCACGCGCTTGATTTCGTTTTCTACGTCTTGGCAGGTTTCACCCATGAAACGCTTGATGGAGTAGATCGTACGCTTCGGGTTGGTGATAGCCTGACGTTTTGCGGGTTCGCCAACTTTGCGTTCGCCGCCGTCGGTGAAAGCAACGACAGACGGAGTAGTGTTACGGCCCTCGCTGTTAGGAATAACAACGGGGTCTTTACCTTCGAGAACGGCAACACAGGAGTTGGTGGTGCCAAGGTCAATACCAATAATTTTTCCCATAATTTCGGTTATGTTTAAGTTTTTTGTTAATTGTTATTTCGTTTGTTTTTGCATAGAAGTAACAAATAACGTGCCAAAAAAGTTGACAACTGACAAAATGGCAGTCCCCGGTCAGGGATTATTTTTTCTTTTTGCGGTCGTTATGGATTTTGATGGCGAAGATAATAACGGAGCAAACCGTGGTTATGACGTTGGTAATGACCAGAGGCATATTGTCGAGCAGCAAGCCCTGGACTACGAACAGCACCGAGCCGGCGCCGAGGGCCAGAAACGTTGGCATGGCTATGCCGTCGGTCTGGCGGGTGCGTATGGTGGCTATGGCCTGGGGCAGATAGCCGCAAATCATGCAAATGGAGGCGAGGTAGCCAATAATAAGGGATATATTCACGGATGGTACGGGTTTAAGGGAAAAGATGGGGCGCAGCGACATCACGTCGACACGCCCCACGGGTTGGGATGTTTTGGGGAAATAATATTCAGTTAATCTATTCTAATCAGTTATGCTTAATTTTTTACTGGCGGGTGAAGCGAAGGAAGTTATATTTGATCTTGCCGTCGCCGAGCAGCAGAGCGTCGGGGTTCTGGCCGAGCACATAGCTCTGGGCCTGACGCTGGAACTGCATGGCGGAAGATTTTTCGTCGTAGGGCATGGCTCCTTCGGTTTCATCGAGAATGGTGAACACAACCACTGCCGAATTCCAGCGCACGGGGCCTACGAGCTCGCCTGCCTTGGCGCCCTTGAGCACGCCGAGCTGGGCGTAGTAGTTGTTGGCCAGGTTAACGCCGCGGAGAGTGTCTACGCGCTGAGCGTTGAGCAGCTTCTGATAGTCGGCCAGTGAGTTGCCTTTACCCTTAACGTCGTTGATAACGATGTTGGCGTTCTTTTCAGTCTGGGCGCCCTGAGTAATGGTTGCCTGCAGGCCGGGATAGGTGTAGGGGATGTAGTCCTTATATTCGTCAACCACGGCAACTGCGGCAAGACGCGTGTTCTTGCTGTCGGTGTAGAGTCGGCTAACGTCGCCCTTCTTGGCATCGTTCATGGCCCAGGCAACCATATTGCGCGAGTCTTCGAGGCCGTCAATGCTGAAGGTGGAGTTATCGATGAGGGTTTCCTGAACCATCAGACCCTGGAGCATAGCGTTTTCGTTATTGAAAGCGGTTGCGTTGGGGGCGGAGATGAGGAATTCGCGCATGCGGGTGTTGAGGCCGTCAATAGTTTCACGCGAGGGCTCGACTGCATAGCTTGCAGTGGTGTATTCAACGATTTTTTCGGGCTTACCCCAGCTTTCAACAGCAACTGCGGCCTGGCCGAGATTGATGTATTTGCCGGTTTCGGTAGCCTGGAGAGTGTCGATGATGTTTACCAGACGGTCAAAGGTCATGGAGGTTGCGGGAACTACCTGGTCAACGCCTTCAATGGAGTCGGGAGCGACACCGGCATTGAGCTGAGCCATGATGGTGTCGGCATTTACGGTGCCGTCAAACACAACCTGAACCAGATTTGCGGAGTTAACTTTGGTTTCGCGCGATTTGAGCAGGCCGATAACGAGTTCGGGGTCGGCGGTGTAGGCGCTGTTAACGTTGAGGATTTCGGCGGTGCCGACTTCAGCATCGTTGAGGAAGTCCTTCAAACCGGGAACGGTCACCTTGGCCATGGCTGCGGAGTCGGCGGTGAAGTTTTCAATAACGTAAGCACCGTTGCCAACAATGGGGTCTATGCTGCCGGCTTCCTGCACCTGGGCCAGAGCAAGCTGCACGTTTTCAACGGCCTGACGGCGGTCAGCATTGCTGGCGGCGATGGGCAGGGACACATAGCGGATAAAGCGCACCTTGTCGGGGAGCTTATAGCCTTCGCGGTGTTCCTTATAATATTTTTCGATTTCGGCCGGGGTTACGGTGTCGGTCGTTTCGTAAATATTCTTGCTGACTGCGGCGAGAGTATAGGTTGTGTTGCCCAGGTCGTAGGCGGCGCGGGCATCGAGCTTATTGGCGTTGATGGTGCCCTGCAGCAGATTAACGAGCTTGCGGGTCAGCAGCTGGTCTTCGAGGTTCTTCTCGAATTCGGCATAAGCTTTGGAAATCATTGCCACCTGTTCCTGGTCGAGACCGGAAGCGTCGGGGTTATTGATGGCGGTGAGCACATCGGCGGGCGATGCACCGAACTGCTGATAGAACTGAGCCAATACGGGATAGGGGGCGTTGTCGCCAACGAGCAGGGAGTTGAGTTCGGCATCGGTTACGGCGAGGCCGAGCTTCTTGAATTCCTGTTTGTAGAGAGCTTCGGTAACGAGCGAGTTCAGAGCCTGTTCGTCGGCATCGGTTGCCTGGGGGTTCTGCTCGCGAACGAGGTTAGCGCGTTCATTATACTTTTCGTAGTCGATTTTTTCGCCTTTCACCTTAGCCACGGAGGTCTGGTCCATGAAAAGGCTCAGGGGATTGTCGATAATGGTGATAATGAACAGGAAGAGTGCAACGAAGATGATGCTGACAAGGAGCACCGATTTGCTGCGAATTTTTTCGAGTGTTGCCATTTATGACGGGTTTGTTAGAATTATCGTTGATAAGTTGGGATTTCAGCGCGCAAATTTAGCAAAAATTTTTTATTCTTGCAAATCGCCGCCGAATTCCATGAGGTAAGCCTTGATGAAATCGTCAATATCGCCGTCCATCACTCCGCCAACGTCGCTGGTCTGATAGTTGGTGCGATGGTCCTTAACGCGGCGGTCGTCGAAAACGTAGGAGCGTATCTGCGAGCCCCATTCGATTTTCATTTTGCCGGCTTCGACCTTGGCCTGTTCCTGAAGGCGATGTTGCAGCTCCTTGTCGTAGAGAATGGAGCGCAGCTGGCGCATGGCGTTCTCCTTGTTCTTGGGCTGGTCGCGCGTTTCGGTATTTTCAATGAGGATTTCCTCTTTTTCGCCGGTGTAGGGGTCGGTGTATTGATAGCGCAGGCGCACACCCGATTCCACCTTATTAACGTTCTGACCGCCGGCGCCACCCGAACGGAAGGTGTCCCAGCTCAGAAGGGCGGGCTCAACCTTGACTTCGATAGTGTCGTCGACCAGCGGGGTCACGAACACCGATGCAAACGAGGTCATGCGCTTGCCCTGAGCGTTGTAGGGACTGACGCGCACCAGGCGGTGCACACCGTTTTCGCTCTTCAGGTAGCCATAGGCAAAGTCACCTTCAATATTGATGGTAACTGACTTGATGCCGGCTTCTTCGCCGTCGAGAATATTGGCGATGGAGGTTTTATAGCCGTTGCGTTCGGCCCAGCGCAGATACATGCGCATCAGCATCGAAGCCCAGTCCTGGCTTTCGGTGCCGCCGGCGCCGGAGTTGATTTTCAAAACAACGTCCATCTTATCCTCCTCGCGGCGGAGCATATTGCGGAGCTCCAGCGCCTCGATTTTGGCAATGGTGTCGGCATAGAGTGCGTCAACCTCTTCTTCCGTAACGAGTTCTTCCTTGAAGAAATCGCAGGCGAGCTGAAGTTCGTCGCACGCTTTTTCAATCTCCTCATAGCCTTTGATCCAGGCCTGAAGGTCTTTAATTTTTTTCATCTGGGCCTGCGCTTCCTTGGGGTGCTCCCAAAAATCGGGCACATGGGTGCGCAGTTCTTCTTCTTCGACTTCTATTTTCTTGCTGTCGATGTCAAAGATACCTCCTCAGCGCCAGCTTGCGCTCAAAAGTCTCTTTTAATTGTTCCTGAGTAATCACTTGGTTATTTAGGAATTGGCAGTTAGCAATCAACCCGAACGGCCGGGCCGACTGCTAACGGAATTAAACTGATTGTTCTTACTATTATTCTGCGGCGGGAGCTTCGGCGGCAGGGAGTTCGGCAGCGGGCTGCTGAACGTCGATAGCGGGGGCTGCGGGAGCTTCAACGTGGGTGCGGATGCCGGTCGAGGAGGTGAGGGCGGGAGCCACGAAAACGCTCAGAATCGAGAGCAGGCAGATGATGCCGGCGAGCCACCAGGTAATTTTTTCGATAACGTCGTTGGTGCGCTTAACGCCCAGAATCGAGTTGGAGCTGGCAAAAGTCGAGCCGAGGCCGCCGCCTTTGGATTTCTGGATGAGGACTACTCCGATAAGCAGAACTGCGGAGATGATGGTCAGGATTATAACCAGAGTGTAAATCATAATCTTTTGGTTTATTGTTAGTTATTATTTTCGTTTTTACGCATTGATTTGCGCTCCTCGATTGCCATGAGCTTTTCAAGGAAGCGTAATTGGTCTGCAAAGTAAATACTTTTTTCGGGAAAATTCAAATTTAAATGACTTATAATTTCATGAGCCTTTGAATATTTGCCTTTTTTTATGTAAATCTGGGCCAGACTCTGGGAGAGCATCGAATCGTCGGCGGGCAGCGGTTTATGAACCTCCGACGCGGGCTTCGGCTCCGGCTCGGCAGGCTCCTCGGGCGCAGCGGCAGGAAATTGGCCGCCGGCAGCTTTACTCTTGATAATAAACGAGTTAATCAGCGCATCCTGGGTTCCCTCGGGCGCTTCGCTGGCCGACGGAACGCTCATTTCCTCCTCGCGGGCAAGCACCTGCGCATAGTCCGGCGTGGGGTTGAAAATTAGGCGTTCGAGCAGTTCATCTTCGGCCGACGACGGCTCGCCGTAGGTATTTAAAAATTTTTCTATGGTGGCGGAGGTTCCCGGAGTTGCCGGACGCTCCAGCGGATAGAACGACGCCAAATCGAGCGCGAGGTCGGAATTCGCGGCCAGCGCCATCTGCTCGGGGTCGGCGGCGGCCAGTGCCAAACGGGCTCCGAGCTCGCGGCGTTCGGAGTCGGACAGGTCGGTGGCATTGCGCAGGCGCATGGCCGCCGGAAGCACGAACCAAGGCATCAGGTCGCGGAGCTGCTCAACGCGGTTCGCATCGGGGGCCGCGCCGTCGAGCCATTGGCGTATTTCGTCGTTAGTCAGCATTACCAGTTGCCTAAGGTTGCGTTAAAAATAAGTTCAACAAGTTCTTGGGTTATTTCGTTGCAGAGCTGGTCCTGCACGTCGGTGAGCATTTCGTTGGCGTCGAAGTTGCGGTAGGCCGAGAAGTTCTGGTCTATATCCTTGCCGTCGACGCGGTTGTCGATATAACGCACGCGAACGGTGATTGTCAGTCGCGTCTGCGAGGCATAGGCGTCAGCGCCGACGCTGACCGGCGACAGCGAATAGCCGGTAATCTCGCCTTCGAGCTGCAGGTCGGCCTTTGAGTTGCCCACCGAAGTCTGCAGGCGGGTATTGCGCTCCACATAATCGACCAGTGCGTTCTCGAACATGGGCTGCAGCGGCGCATAGACCAGCGCGGCGCGAATCGGGAAGTTCTCGATTGATATGGTTTTATAAACCGTATAGTCAATCGCCGAACCGTTCAGCTTATACGACGGGATGCAACCGCCGGCGCTCAAGGCCAGCAGCGCAGTTATCAACCACTTACTCCAGGCCATATTCTCTGATTTTGCGATAAAGGGTTCGTTCGCTTATGTTGAGCTCGTCGGCGGTTGCCTTGCGGCGTCCACCGTTGCGTTCGAGGCTTTCGCGAATCATTTCGCGTTCGCTATCCTCGAGCGAGCGCGGCGCGGCCTCGGTGAAGGGGGTGAAGGGCGCCTCGGCGGTAGCGGGGCGGCTTTCAGCGAAATGAGGCAGCAGAGGGGTTTCCTTCGGGGCAGCCGGCATCGGTTCGCCCAGTCGGGCAC
>CAMWSP010000097.1 GCA_947176935.1 uncultured Porphyromonadaceae bacterium
CAGCAATTACACAACCACCCTGATTAACTTCCAGGACGCCAAAATCGACTTCTCCTACACCGAGGGCGAACAGCTCACTTTCTCGCTCAACGGAATGGAAAGCCAGCTGACGCAAATATTGAACTTTTATGCCTATCTGTTCCTGGCAATGGATTTTGATAGCTTTGCTCCGCGTGGCGGCGAAGCCTTCTGGGAAAGGTTGAAAATAATTGTTCAGGATGCGCAGTCAAGCGGCGAAATGGGCTGGAAAGCCTTCGACGACAATAAGAACCGCTCGGCGATTCTCGAGGTCTTTACCTCGCCCCAAACCGAGGCTATGCGCGACTTCACCTACCGCTATCATCGCAATGGTCTTGACGAAATGGCTCAGAGCCCCGACAAAGGCCGTGCCAACATTACCGATGCTATCGAAATGCTGAAAACAGTCTACGACCAGCAGCCTATGTCGGTGGCACTGTCAATGACCCGCGATGCTAAGCTCGAAGAGCTGGTCAATGTTTACTCAAAAGCGCAGCAAACCGAGCGCGAGCGCGTCTATGAATCGATTTATCCGCTCTGGCCAACCGAAAGCCGGAAGCTAAACGCAATCAAAAACGGCACTAAGAAATGATCACCAGCCTCCATATTGCCAACTATGCCCTGATTGACTCGCTCAACATCGAGTTTACCGACGGGCTCAATATAATCACGGGCGAAACCGGTGCCGGCAAATCCATTATTCTCGGTGCGCTCGGGTTGCTGCTCGGCGCGCGTGCCGACGCACGGGTTATTCGCCGCACCGACTGCAAGTCGGTTGTTGAGGCGACTTTCAATGTCGAAGGCCGCGACGCGCTGGCGCGCTGGGCCGAGGAAAACGATTTGGACTGGTCCGACGAGTGCATTCTTCGCCGCGAACTCGCGCCCAACGGTCGGTCGCGCGCGTTTATCAACGATTCGCCGGTCAATCTGACCCAACTGGCCGAGGTGGGCTCGCAGCTAATCGACATTCATTCGCAAAACCAGAATCAGCTGCTCGCGTCGCCCGACTATCAGTTACAAATAATCGACAGTGTAGCCCAAAATAACGGGCTTTTGACCCAATTTCAGGCGGAATACGCCACATTTTGCAAGGCAAATCGCCAACTTCAAGCCGCCCGAAAAGCGCTCGAAAAGAACCGCGCCGACGAGGAATTTATCCGTTTTCAGCTCGGCAAACTCGATGAGGCTCAGCTGGTTGACGGCGAACAGGAAGAGCTCGAAAGCGAGCGCGAACTCCAGGCTAACATGACCGGCATCAAGCAGCTGCTTACCACCGCCCTCGACCGCCTCACAAACGCCGAAACATCGGCCTTAGACTCTCTGGCTGAGGCAGTTGAGGCCACCGAAAATCTCTCGGAAATGCTTGAGGACGCCGCCGAACTCGCCCGCCGCCTTGAATCCGCCCGCCTTGAAATTCAAGACGTTACGGAGACCTTGGCCGACTATGACTCAAACCTCGGGGCAGACCCTCAGGCCCTTGAGCAAATCGAAGAGCGCCTGGGCGAAATTTATGCGCTCCAACCCCGCCATAACGTCGACACCATTCGCGAACTCATTGATATACGCGAAGATATGCGCTCGCGCCTTGAAGCAATAAGCGATGGCGACATGACCCTGAGCGAGCTCGAAGCGCAGGTTGCCGGCGCGCGCTCTATCGCCCGTGCAACTGCCGCCCGCCTTTCGGAGCAACGCCGCAAGGCCGCTGAGGCTTTCAGCGCCGAACTGCTCGAAGTGGCCCGCCCGCTCGGAATGCCCAATTTGCGCTGCGAAATAGCCGTTGAACCGCTTAAAACCCTGACTCCCACCGGGGCAGATGCTGTGGAATTCCGTTTCGCGTTCAATAAGAACCAAACGCCGGGCGCGGTTGGTGGCGCGGCAAGCGGCGGCGAAGTATCGCGCCTGATGCTTTCCATCAAGTCGATTATTGCCAGCAGGTTACAGTTGCCGACCATTGTGTTCGACGAAGTGGACACAGGCGTTTCAGGCGACGTTGCAAACCGCATGGGTCTGATGATGGTAAACATTTCCAAGCGCCTGCAGGTTATAACGATAACGCATCTGCCTCAGGTTGCGGCCCGCGGGGTCAGCCACTTCAAGGTGTTCAAGGAAGACGACACCGATTCAACCCACACGCGCATACGCCGCCTTTCGGCCGACCAGCGGCGCAGCGAACTGGCGCTGATGCTCAGCGGCTCCGCAACCGATGCCGCCGCGTTGGCCAACGCCGACTCGCTTTTGAATAAACAATGATAACATTATGGAAAAATCTGACTATATATTCGGCATACGAGCGGTTACCGAGGCCATAGAGGCCGGCCGCGATATCGATAAGATTCTCGTTAAGAAAGACTTGCAGGGTGACCTCATAGGCCCGCTGCTGCAGCTGGCGCGCGAAAACCGCGTTTTGGTGCGCAGAGTGCCCGGCCAGACCATTGACCGCATAACGCGCAAGAATCATCAGGGCGTGCTGGCGGTTTTGAGCGCCGTAACCTACTATCGGCTGGACCACCTTGTGCCGGAACTTTATGAGGACGGGCGTTTGCCGTTCATCATCGTGCTCGACGGCATTACCGACGTGCGCAACTTCGGCGCCATTGCCCGCACGGCGGAATGCGTGGGAGCCGACGCCATAGTCATACCCGAACATGGCAGCGTCAGCGTTGGCGGCGATGCGGTCAAAACCTCGGCCGGAGCGCTGCTTCATCTGCCCGTTTGCCGCGAGCGCTCATCGGCTCTGGCGGTTAAATTCCTGAAAGAAAACGGCTATAAGATTGTGGCCGTCAGCGAAAAGAGCGCAGTTAACTACACCGAGGTTGACTACACCACGCCTGTTGCGCTCGTTATGGGCGCCGAAGATACCGGCATATCTCCCGAAGTGCTCAAGCTGGCCGACTGCTCCGCCGCCATTCCGATGTTCGGCAAAATCGGCTCGCTGAATGTTTCGGTGGCTGCCGGTGTTCTGATGTATGAAGTGGTGCGTCAGCGCCTGAATGCAAATCTCGAAGTTCTCTGATGGCATCCGGCGATTCGCCTACAACCCTAGGCACCAAGTCGATAGCGCGCCTGCTGCTGCAATATTCCGTTCCGGCGGTTATTGCCAGCACCGTTACGTCGCTCTATAACATTGTCGACTCTATTTTCATTGGCCGCGGGGTAGGGGCCATGGCCATCACCGGCCTGGCCATCACTTTTCCGATGATGAACTTGGTTATCGCCTTCGCAACCCTCATTGCCGTTGGCGGTTCAACCATCAGCTCCATTTTCCTCGGCCAGAAGGATTTACCCAAGGCAACCAACGTTCTCCACAATGTTATTCTCCTTAGCCTGATTCACTCGGTCGTTTTCGGCGGCCTGTCGCTGCTGTTTCTCGACGATATACTGACAATGTTCGGCGCCACGGCCGAAACGCTGCCTTATGCCCATGACTTCATGTTTGTTGTGTTGCTTGGAACGCCGATTGCCTACGTTTTCATTTCGCTCAACAACGTTATGCGCGCCACCGGATACCCGACCAAGGCCATGATTTCTGCCTTGCTCTCAGTTGTGGTAAACGTGGCTTTGGCTCCGATTTTTATATTCGTTTTCGACTGGGGCATCCGCGGCGCCGCGTGGGCCACCGTTTGCGGTCAGACGTCAGCATTTATATGGGTCATTGCCCATTTTTGGTCCAAAAAGAGCTTTGTTCACTTCTCGCGCTCGGCGCGCTGGTTCGTGCCCTCGCTGGCCAAAAAGATTTATGCCATAGGGTTATCGCCGTTCCTGATAAATGTTTGTGCCTGCGTGGTTGTTGTGTTCATCAACAAGTCGCTGCTCGACTATGGCGGCGCCGACGGCAACATGGCCGTAGGAGCCTTCGGAATCATCAACCGCGTTACCATGTTCTTCCTCATGATCGTTATGGGCGTTACGCAGGGCATGCAGCCGATTCTGGGCTATAACTACGGCGCCGGCCAGTGGAGTCGCGTTAAAAAGACCCTGCGCCTGGGCATTTGGGTCGGAACGGTGATAACCGTTGCGGGCTTCATCATCACAGAAGCGTTCCCCGACACCGTTACACGCATGTTCAACGACGATCCGACGCTGATTCGCCTCTCGCGCGAGGGCTTCCGCATAGTTCTGCTCTGCTATCCCTTCATCGGCGCGGCCATCGTTATCCAGAACTTTTTCCAGAGCATCGGCAAGCCGCAGCTGTCCATATTCCTCAGCGTAACCCGCCAAATGGTTTTCCTCTTGCCTCTGCTGTTTTGGTTCCCGACAATGTGGGGCCTCGACGGCGTCTGGGCTTCCATGGCTGCCAGCGACTTCATTTCCTTCCTGCTGACCGTTGCAACTCTGATAATCGTTATCCGCCGAATGAACCATGCGCACACAACTCCAACTCCGCCTCAGTCCTGAGGTGGCCTTCGAGCCGATGCGGCTCCGGGCCGAAGTGTCGACTCAACTCAACTGCGATGCCAACCGCATAACCGGCATCACGCCCCGCAAGCGGAGCATCGATGCCCGCCAGCGCCGCGTAATGGTTAATCTCGACCTGATAGTGACGGTCGACGAGCCGCCGGTCAACCCCATGGAGTTCGCTCAGGTGCCTGACTATAAGGTGTTGCCGGTCGATGCGCCTGCGGCCATAGTTGTCGGTGCCGGTCCGGCCGGACTGTTTGCCGCTCTGCGCCTCATAGAGGAGGGCGTGCGCCCGATTCTGCTCGAACGCGGCAAAGACGTTGACTCCCGCAGGCTCGACATGGCGCGCCTGTCGCGCGAGGGAGTCGTTGACTCCGACAGCAACTACTGCTTCGGCGAGGGCGGCGCCGGTGCCTATTCCGACGGCAAGCTCTACACCCGCTCCAAAAAGCGCGGCCCGGTCGACAAGATTCTCAGCATACTCGTGGCCCACGGCGCCAGTGCCGACATTCTTGTCGATGCCCACCCGCATATCGGCTCAGACCGCCTGCCGGCCGTAATCAAGGCTATTCGCGAGCGCATAATCGCCTGCGGAGGCGAGGTGCGCTTTCAAACCCGGGTGGATTCCCTCATAGTCGACGGCGATGAGGTCAAAGGCGTGCGTCTGGCCGACGGCGAGGAAATCGCCGGCCCCGTGGTGCTGGCCACCGGCCACTCCGCGCGCGATGTCTACCGCTCGCTCCATGCCGCCGGCATCCTCCTCGAACCCAAAGGCCTGGCCATCGGTGTGCGCCTCGAACACCCGCAGCAACTCATTGACCAACTGCAATATCACTCGCCAAAGGGTAGGGGACGCTACCTGCCGGCGGCGGAATATTCCATGCTCACCCGTGTCGACGGTCGCGGCGTTTATTCTTTCTGCATGTGTCCCGGCGGATATATCATTCCCGCAACGAGTGAGCCGGGCCTGCTGGTGGTCAACGGCATGTCGCCAGCCAATCGCGGCACTGCCTGGGCCAACTCCGGCATGGTGGTGGAGCTGCTGCCCGATGACGTTGAAGGCTCCTCACCGCTGAAAATGATGGACTACCAGGAGCAGATTGAGCGCCGCTTCTTCATGGCGGGCAACGGCTCGCAGGCTGCGCCCGCCCAGCGCATGACCGACTTCATGGTCGGCCGCCAGTCCAAATCGCTCCCCTCAACCGCCTATACCGCAGGTATCTACCCCGCACGAGTCGACCAGCTGCTCCCCGAAGGCATAGCTCGTCGCCTGCAGCGCGGATTCGATGACTTCAACCGCAAGCAGCGCGGCTTTGCAACGCCCGAAGCCACCGTTATAGGCTGCGAAACGCGCACCTCCGCGCCAGTGCGCATTCCCCGTGCCCCCGAAACCCTCAGCCACACCCGGCTGCGCGGCCTTTATCCCGCCGGTGAAGGTGCCGGCTATGCCGGCGGCATCGTCTCCGCCGCCATCGACGGCGACCGCGCCGCCTCCTCCCTCGCCTCCTCCATCCGATAATCCAACTAACAAGATTAAGAGATTAAATGTGGAGGGTGTTGTAAAAACTCATTACTGATTGAACAGTAGGGACGTGCCTTCGGCACGTTTTTATTTGATGCTCTGTTGCTTTTGAAACGTGCCAAAGGCACGTCCCTACAAAGTTTTGCAGTTATGCAATAACCATTTTTTTATTTTTACCTAAAATTTTTTGGTGAAAAATTTGGTAAACTACAAAATATAGTTTAACTTTGCGGGTGAACTACAAATTATAGTTGACTCCAAATGAAACAACATCTCACTGAAAAAGAAGAAGAAATCATGCAACTGTTCTGGTCGCATGAAAAACTGACCGTTAAAGAGGTCATGGGTCTGATCAGCGGTGGCCCGCTGCATTTCAACACCGTGTCGACTTTTGTCCGGTCGCTCGAACAAAAGGGTTATCTATCGCACGAGCCGTTCGGTCAGGGCTATCGTTATTTTGCCGTTGTCAGCTCGGATGAATATTCGCAGAAGCTTCTCGGTAACGTTGTTTCCCGCTTTTTCAACAATTCATATAAGCGTGTAGTGAATGCCTTGATTTCTGACGGTAAACTTTCCGAAGCGGAAATTGAAGATTTGTTGAACACCATTAAAAATAAAAACGGGAAATAACGATGTTTGACGCGTTGCCATATTTTTCCCTGATCGTCAGTCTTGCGATTTCCGTGCTTTATGTCGCATGGAGGCTAACGGGTTTGATGCGCCGTACCCATTGGCGCCTCAATCGGGTAGTGCTACTATTGATTCCCGCTGTTTCGGTGTTAATCGGCCTGTTGCCGTTTGTAAGTCGGATAATAACGATTTATGATGTTCAGCCTGCTGCGATTGCCATACAGACTCTTACGGCGCTGCCATCCGATGCCGTTGATGGTGAGGCAATGCGATCGCTGAACTTTGCATTGCTGCTACCGGCGCTACGCATCATTTATTGGACCGGATTGGTGCTGTCTGCTTCCATAACTCTTTTCGGATTATTCCGCGTGTGGCATATCATAAGGAAATGTGCTCCGCTGATAGGAGATACGAGAGTGAGGCTATTTTCCGGCAAAAACGTGATTCCGTTTTCATGGTGGAAGTGGATTGTGGTGCCGGCAAACGATTTTCAAGAGAACGGTGTCGTTATTCTCGCTCACGAACTTGCTCATATCGAACGCCGGCATTGGCTTGATTTATTATTGATAAATCTGCTTAAGACGTTGACCTGGTATTGTCCGGCAACTTATCTGCTGGCGCGGGATATGGCAATGAACCATGAATTCGATGCCGACAATTCGGTGATTTCGGCAGGATATGATGCGGCTGAATATCAGAAGTATTTGGTAGAAAAGGCTACAAACCGGAGGTTCGCGAACTCCGTGGTTTGTGGAATAAATAACCCTTATTCACTAATTAAAACACGTATTATTATGATGCAGAAACAGAAAACACGGAGTGTTGCGCGGTTTCGTGCGCTCGGATTGGTGCCTGTTGCAATGCTCATTGCAGTTGTCGCAGCCTCTCCTAAATTTACTGCTAATGCCATGGACTCCAAGGCTAAGCCGGAAGTAGTTACCAATAAGGTCAAGGTGACTGAGGTTGCCATTACGCTGACTGATGAGCAGTTGATGCAGCCCCGCGAAGCCGATTTGGTTTTGCCGGAAATCGGTCCGGACGTTTGGAAAAAGTGGATGACTGAAATGAAATATCCGAAGGCTGCCGGTAGCGCCCAGGGCCGGGTGTTGCTTAAGGTGCGGGTTTCTACCGCAGGCAAAATCACGAATGTTTCGGTTTTCCAAAGTTCAGGCAATGAGGCTCCCGATAATGAAGCTAAAAGAGTTGTTGACGGCACTGAAGGTCTGACGCCCGCAACGTATAAGGGCAACAAAGCCGACTTAGATTGCCTGCTGCCGATTGTGTTCAATCAGAACGGTTCGCCTATCGCTCCGCTGAATTCCGGAGATTCGGGCTTCATTCTTGGAAGAAAAGGCAAAGTCTTGCCTAATGATTGATTATATGATAAACTCCGAAGCCACCCGGCTTCGGAGTTTTTTAGTTTTAAAAATCTATGGTAAGTCAAATGTTGATTCTGATTATATGTTGCTGCACGTAACTCGTGATAGACTTCGACAACGTAATTGCCAAGTTCTCCGAGATTGCTAGCTTCAAATTTCCGCGTTTT
>CAMWSP010000098.1 GCA_947176935.1 uncultured Porphyromonadaceae bacterium
AATCAGAGCGCTACCCTGCAGAGTCGTGTCGTTTACCACTTTGATTCCTTTGAAAATCAGGGGGTGGTGGGAGATGACGAGATTGCAACCGTTATCGCGGGCCTGCGCTATGACCGACGGCGTTACGTCGAGACACAGCATTATTCCCGTGCACGCGCGCGAGGGAGAGCCGACGAGCAGGCCGCTGTTGTCCCACTGCTCCTGGGCGGAGCGCGGCGCAGCCTCCTCGAGGGCGGCAATGATTTGACTTATTGCAGGCTGACTCATTCAGCGGCCGGAAGATTGAGGGCGAGGTTGAGTTCGTCGAGCTGCTTCTGATCCAGGGCAGCGGGGGCGTCGAGCATGACGTCGCGGCCGGAGTTATTCTTGGGGAAGGCTATGCAGTCGCGGATGCTGTCGAGGCCGGCAAACAGGCTCACCCAGCGGTCAAGACCATAGGCCAGGCCGCCGTGAGGCGGTGCGCCGAACTTGAAGGCATTCATCAGGAAGCCAAACTGTTCCTGAGCCTTTTCGGGGGTGAAGCCGAGGATTTCAAACATTTTGGCCTGCAGGGCGCTGTCGTGGATACGGATTGAACCGCCACCGACTTCAACGCCGTTGATAACCATGTCGTAGGCATCGGCGCGCACGGCTGCGGGGTCGGTGTCGAGCAGCGGAATATCTTCGTCTTTGGGGTGGGTGAAGGGGTGGTGCATAGCCATCAGGCGCTGCTCTTCGTCGCTCCACTCAAACATCGGGAAGTCTACAACCCAGAGGCAAGAGAACTTGTTCTTGTCGCGCAGACCGAGCTGACGTCCCATTTCCAGGCGCAGCTCGCAAAGCTGCTTGCGGGTTTTGTTAACGTCGTCGCCCGACAGGATGAGAATCAGGTCGCCCGGCTCGGCATTCATGGCCTTGGCCATTTCCTGCAGGGTTTCCTGAGTGTAGAACTTGTCGACCGATGACTTGACGTTGCCGTCGGCCTCGACGCGGGCATAAACCATGCCTTTGGCGCCGATTTGCGGGCGCTTAACGTAGTCGGTCAGCGCATCGAGCTGTTTGCGCGTGTAGGAAGCTGCGCCTTTTGCACAGATGCCGCCAATGTATGCTGCGTTGTCGAACACGCTGAAACCGTGGCCTTTCAGAATGCCGTCGAGTTCAACGAATTCCATGCCGAAGCGAGTGTCGGGCTTGTCGGAACCATAATATTTCATGGCGTCGGCCCAGCTCATGCGGGGGAACGGCTCGGTGAGCTCTATGCCTCGGATTTCCTTGAAGAGATATTTGGCCATGCCCTCGAAAGTGCTGATAACATCTTCCTGCTCAACGAAGCTCATTTCGCAGTCGATTTGAGTGAATTCGGGCTGGCGGTCGGCGCGCAGGTCCTCGTCGCGGAAACACTTAACAATCTGGAAGTAACGGTCCATGCCGCTCACCATCAGAAGCTGTTTCAAGGTCTGGGGCGACTGAGGCAGAGCATAGAACTGGCCCGGATTCATGCGCGAGGGAACAACGAAGTCGCGTGCGCCTTCGGGGGTCGAGCCCACCAACATGGGGGTTTCGATTTCAAGGAAACCTTTGGAATCCAGATAGCTGCGCACAGCCATAGTCATTTTGTGGCGCAGTTCGAGATTGGCGCGCACGTTGGGGCGGCGCAGGTCCAGATAGCGGTAGCGCATGCGCAGGTCATCGCCGCCGTCGCTTTCTTCCTCGATGGTAAACGGAGGAGTCAGCGATGCGTTCAGCACCTTCAGCGACGAAGCAATGATTTCGATATCGCCGGTGGGCAGGTGAGGATTCTTTGCGGTACGCTCGGCAACCTTGCCCGTTATCTGGATAACATACTCGCGGCCAAGATGATTGGCGGCTTCGCAGAGGGCTGCATCGTTTTCGACGTTGAACACCACCTGAGTCAGACCATAGCGGTCGCGGAGGTCAACGAAAGTCATACCGCCCATTTTACGGATGCGTTGCACCCAACCGGCCAGGGTAACTTCCCGGCCAACATTTTCAATGCGGAGCTCCCCGCAAGTATTTGTTCTATACATAATATGTATGCAATAAACGTGAAATGACGATTTGTTTTCAGCCCACAAATTTACAAAATCTTTTCCAATCTTGCAACACCACGCAAATGCGCTACGATGGAGTGTAGGCAACGAAGAGATCTTTGGGTCTGGTTGTGAAGCAGGGTGATGTCAGATCGTGGTCGAGGTAATGTACGCTTGAGCCGGACGCATGGTTGTTTACTTGAAGGTTGGCAACGAAAATGATGCGATAACGTTCTGAGTCGGGATTTCCCAGGTGTTTTTTAGATTCGTTAAATTCATTGCTTGACATGATGAACGTGCATTCTTTTGTTGATGAACTCTTTACCTCGATAAAAAGGTGTTTGCTCCTATCGGCGGATATGACTTCAATGTCGTAGCCATGTTCATTTTTACAGTCGCTGCGATTGCATTTAGTTTTATACTCGGCACTCATCTTAATTCGCAATGCGGCACGGGATTTCCAATGTACCTGATAATCTTGTCCGAGAAAGTCAATAACTTCCGCTATTTCACCGAGAATAAGTTTCACTATTACTATATATTCGGCAATATCGCCCTGGCGCTGGTTGCGTGATTCGGAAATTAACTTTCGTTTGCCTCCTACAGTAGTTCCTTTAGGTTTTGTTGTGTCGGCAGGTAAGTGTCCCTTTACTATTCCATTGCCGATGCCGGCATTTTCAATATACTGTGTAAGGTCTTGCTCGGTTATATTGTCTGCTTGAGCTTCCTGTTTGGATTTTTCGCGGATAAATTCGTCGAATTTATTTTTGATGGTACAAAAATCATTAAAAAACATCAGTGATTTGATCCGCGCATTGTTCAGAAATTCGTCAACGTAAACATTGCTATCCTTGATTTCTTTTTGTAGTGTTGATAAATTGGTGTTGTAAATGGCATCATAGTCTGCCCCTGAGTTGGTTACTGAATCCTTGCTGATTCCTATTGCCTTGAGTGCGCCAAGCATAACTTCGTAAACATAATTATCTGCTTCAAAGTCTGGTTTGAATATCGCTTCTGCCGGCAGTTCAGGTCGTTTGAATGTAGAACATAGTTCACTAAACATACTTTGCCGGTCAATTTGACATGTCAAGATGTTATATATGGTTTGCTTAAACGTTTGGAGATGTTGATCGTATGATAACGATATGCGGTGGTCGTTGAGCTCTTTAAACGATATGGGAATATCAGCCAGGCGGCTCAGGTCATTTAATGTCAGTTTTGCTTTAAGCAGTATCGTTGCGATTTTTTCTTGGGATGTAATTGAGGATGGATCAATCCAGTTTACCTGCTCAATCAGACTTGTAATTTGTACGTCTGGCTGTAACTGTTTGAGTCCGTCGATAATTTTTTTACAAATATCAGAGTTGAAGTTCAATTTTTTACATGCTTCGTTGTATTCATCGTTTGAACCGAGGTCAGACATTATGAAATATTCACGTCGGTCTTTGTCGGCGAGAAAATATTTGTCGACTTTACTTAAGAAATCTCGGGCCGGGAAGTTGAAATAAACATTGAAGATTTCAATGATGCTTTGCGAAATCCTACATTTGTCAATTCTCGAGTAGTCGTTTTCTTTAATCAATATCATCCAGTTGCTCCTGCTTTTTTCAAAAACCTCATATTGCTCAAAATCGCTGACCGTCAGATTGTCGCTTTTAATGGTGATGGATGAAACGAGGTTAATGGTAAGATTGACTACATCAGACAGCGCATTCAGTCGGAAGGCCATAATATATGGTAGAAACTCGCGGAATTCGCGTTGAAATGTAGGGTTGCAGCTTGCCGGAGCCCAGTCTAATATGGAAAATTGTGGCGTATATGGAGTAAGGTTGAAAATTTCTTTAAACTCATCTTTCTGGCCACTACGTGGCGGAATGTCAATGAAATATCTATTGGAAATGTATAGAACCGCAGAGTTGGCAAATGAAACAGACTCCACCGGCATGTAGACGCTTTTGTCGCGATGATTGGTAGCCAATACTTTGCCGGATGTAAAGAATTGACGCTTATTGGGTGAATCGGCATAGAACTCGGTAAGTTTATCTTCGCTTCTGCTGTTACGGATAATGTCGCGATATAATCTGAGTGAAAATTTTTTCGATAGGTCTATCTTTTCCGAATCCGTTAGTTCGGAAATTCGCAGCAGTATGCCATAGAAAGAGTTCGACGACAACGATAGAACAGACTCTTTGGCGCCTGCAGCCAGCAGAAGGTGCTTGACGCGCCGAGGAGTACAACCGCTGTCTGAAGCCAATTTGCCAATACCGTCGTCGGTTAGAGTTGGCCAATCTATTTGCGACAGGAAGTTGTTGTCTGATAAGAGTATATCTGAAGGCTTATATTTCCGGCTTGAAATTTCAATCCATGGAGTAGACGAGATTATGAAGCGGATAAAAGAAGGTAGAGGGCTCGACGGTTGGTAACGCTGATTGTAGCGCTGACCAGAAACGTTCGGTCTATATTCAATATATGATGTTTCCGGTTCGTATCTGTTTTCAATTACATTTGCGGCCTGATCCATCCATTTGAGAATTACCGAGGTGGAAAGTTTGGAAAGTAGCTCACTTAGATTCTTTATGTGGCTGACCGACACTTTATAGAAATTAATTCCTTTTCCGGTTTGCTCCGGTATATGCAGCTGATCGATATATTCCATCAGTTGCTTGTTGTCCTGATTGTTGGAGAAGTCAATTTTGTCGCGTGTAAATGTTTCTATGCCGGGAATTAGCAGCACTCCGATTCTTTTAAGCATTTCCTGGAGTTCACCGGATGATTCTTCAGAACCAAGCTGACAGGGCGATGCAACCGGAGCATAACCTGTGATATCTGCAAATATTTCTTCGCCTAACGGATGGTCGTAAGCTTTGTTGAAATATAGATTTTGGGCTGATGTTACTTTTCCATCGGCAGTTGGCAGGCAGAACTTTATTTCATTGACCGTAGATTCATCGAATTCCTTATATTTCCACACATCCAAAAGCCATTTAACGAAGTCAACAGCTTTCTCATAGTCATTGTTTACCGAACTGTTTACGTGCGATATTACTGCTCTGTGGGAACTTTGTTCCTGCAGGTTGATAAGGGACTTGCGAATCAATCGTGGTAGAACACGTTTTCGGTAGTCTGAATTCTTGTCTTCTTTTTCGTTTTTAGTATAATTATCTATCTCGTCTTTAAATGCGATGAATAGCTCTGCTTCGTCTGTTTCTGCAAGATTTGTTATTTTGGCCCATATTGGTGGCGCAGGCATTTTGCCTGAAAGAAAACACGCATCTTTTTGTGATGTAATAAAATCATTATCGATGTTTTTAATCAATTTGGGTAGAAACGTAAATGTGTCGATGCTGTTCCACCATTTGAACGTTTTGATGCGCACTGACGCAGGCCATTCCTCTGACTCTCGGTTTATGGCGTTAAGCAGGTAAGATTCGCAATCATCGGGCAGTTCGCCGGTTGAGCAGCATATCCATTCGGCGAATGTAAGGAGCTCACTGTTAGTTTTAACTATACGTCCAAAGTGCTCATTTTTGAAATGTTCCGGCAGATCAGTCAAGAATATTGGCCGGTCATCCTTCATGAGATATTGGCAACTGACCGAGTAGAATATCGGAAAATCGGAGCAGTAGATTCTGAAGTCATTTTCACATGTTAGTTTATCCAGATTTCCGTCGAAGCTAAAACCATTCGGCTTAAAAGCCAGTGGTTTTAATTTTTCAATCCTGGCTTGTCCGGACTCATATTTGCAAACGGTTTCCACATAGAGCCGGAGCAGTTTGCAGAAAACCTCGCGATTAACTCGGCATACTTCTTCAGTGCTGATATCAAGTTCGTTGCGGTTATCTGTGAGGCAAAACGTTGCGTGCAGCAACGCGCTGAAAGGAGCTTTCTGATCCTTTATGGGAAAGAATGAATATAGTGGATACTTTTTTGCCGGGTGCTTATCAATCGGCAAGGCAACTGCCAGTCTTACAGAGCTTGCTCCTTGAAACTCTGTTTTGAGCGATGTTTCCAGTTCTTGATAGTAATAGGATCGGGGTGGTTCGGCAGTATTGCCCGACTCAATAACAGTTGATATGGTACCACTGCAATTTTTATGAATGGATTTCGTGGCTCCGTCTGCCCAGATGAATTCAATCTGCTGAATATTAGGCATGAACAGTATAACAGAACTATCGAACGACTCTATGTCGCTGATAATTTCTGACCGGATTGATTCATTCTTGATGTGTAGACGTATAACCGTGTCAAATTCTTTGGTGATGGGTGGTATATATTCCGGCGCCTTGAGGATAGGGAAACGAGGCTCTATTCCCCGTGATTTCAGTTCCTCAATTTGTTGAATTATGCGATCTTCCGATTTGATTTTAGCGAATTGCTCATTGGCGTACTCCTCAGAAAATCTGACTGAAATATATTCCTCGCCATGCCCGGAATATATTTCAACGATATGTGCCCAGTTAAGCACCGATCGGAAGCCGATACCCTTGCATCCTATATATTGGCCTTGTTTGCTGCTGACAGAACCTTGACACAAACGTCCGATTGTGTCTACAGTAAATGGTTTACCATAGTTGGATATCTCAAGCCAGTTCTCTGAAAGCCGGAATTGTGCAACGCAAGGTTTATCGCATCCGGTATCATATGCGTCATCAATATTTTGCAGCAGTTCTAATAGCTCACGTGATTTATATTGATCTCTCAAACGGTTTTCCTGTTGAACACGTTCGCGAAACAAGAGTTCGTGAGGGTTAAGGAACAGATCAATGGCATTTTGGCAGATATTGTTAATGGTTGTCTGGATATTCATATTGGGGGTGTAGGGTGGAGAGGGTGATGCCAGTGGCGTTGGGCCGGTGCAGGGGCGGTAAATTTATGCATATTGCATTTGTTTTGGTGGTTGTTCAAAATAAAAATCCCGCGGGCGGATTGCTTGCGGGATTCGTTTTGGAGCGGAGTGAGGGGGATTCGAACCCCCGATACGCTTTTGGCGTATACACGCTTTCCAGGCGTGCCTCTTCAACCACTCGAGCACCACTCCAGTGTCGGTTTGCGAGTGCAAAGTTAGGAATAATATTTGAGATAGGGGAGCGGAACGGCGTTAAAATGTGTTAACGCCGTCCGCAAAAGGTGTTTAGAAGAGCCAGGCGGCGGTCACGGTCCAGCCGGATGTGCGGCCTTTGATGTCGGCGGCTTCAGATTTGTAGCCAACGTAGGAGAGGGCTTTGTTGCTGATGCCGAGTGTGTAGGCAGCGGAAATCTGGAGGTGCTGAACGAATGTTACGCCAACGCCGAAGTCCCAGCCGATGTTGTACTTGTTGGCTTTGAAGTCGTTAAGTATTGATTTGCCCATGCGGAAGGCGAGGTTGGGACCGGTGAAGATGGTGGGGAAGATGAATTTGGAGACCACGGGCATGGGGATGTCGTAGCGTGCGTGGATGGGCACTGCGAGGTAGTTATAGTGCACATTTTCAAGCACTTTGTCGGGGTTTTCAATCTGTGAGGAACGGTATTCGTACATGACGGATGCATCGACACCGAGGTTGATGATGGGTACGGTGAATTTTGCCATGACGCCGCCACCGAATCCGCAGCGGTTGTCGGCTTTGAAGTTGTCGGCTACTGAGTTGAGATTGATTGAGTTAACGTTCATGCCAACTACGGGACCAATCTGAAAAGGTTTGGCTGCAGCGGGTGCTGTGGCTGCCGTGGCAAGGATAAATGCCATGAAAAATTGGGCGATTTTCTTCATAATTTGGTTACTTTTATTGGTTTTTTGGTTACTTTGCGGGAATTTTCAGGCGCTGGCCAACGGTGAGGTCGTTTGACTTGAGGTTGTTTGCGGCTTTGAGTTTGTCGACGGTGGTGCCGTATTTTTTGGATATGGCGTAGAGGG
>CAMWSP010000099.1 GCA_947176935.1 uncultured Porphyromonadaceae bacterium
GCCAAGTAAAATTCAACACCTCTGAATACAACAAAGGCTGAATCTCAAACCGGATTCAGCCTTTGCTATATCTTATCAATCGCAAAGAGCGATTTTGGCAAAATGATGCGCGGAACTGCAAACCGTCAGCGTGCGGTCAACAATCAGATGCCTGTTCGCAATCGCGGCAACAGTAGTGATTTCGTGGCTGACGAGAATTATGGTTGTTGTCGGAGCCAGCTCGCGGATAATATCGTAGATACGCTGCTCAAAGTGCTTGTCAACGTAGCTCAACGGCTCATCGAGAACCAACATCTCCGGATTGGAAATCAGCGCGCGCCCGAGGAGTGCCCTCTGCTGCTGACCGCCTGAAAGCGCACCGATCGGCTTGGAGGCATGGTCGGTCAGCTCAACCTTTTCGAGCATTTTATCGACCAAATCGTCGGAATCCTTACCCGCACGACCGGAAGCTATTACCTCGCGCACCGAAATCGGATAGCCGGAATCTATGCTGCTTTTCTGAGGCAAGTAGCTGACTCTGACATTCTTCTGCTTGCGCTCAACAACGCCCGATGTCGGCTTCAGCAAACCGAGAATCAGGCGCATCAGCGTTGTCTTGCCGCCTCCGTTAGGCCCGGTCACAGCAACAAAATCACCGCGACGGATCGTAAGGTTTATGTCGCTGAGAATCACGCGCTGCCCCCTGACGAGCGCAACGTCTTTAAGCCTTATGAGCGACGGGCGCAAATCAGTGTCCGGCAATGGCGCGGGCTGTTTCAACAAGTTCACTGTCCCAGTCATAGTTCAATGGATTGATGGTTTCCACTCTCATATTGCCGCCGCTTCTGGCAATAACATCGGCGTTCGAAGTGTCGAAGTCCTTCTGTACCAGAAACACCGATGCACCATGCTCGGCAATATGGTTGACAATCTTGCGGGTATCGTCAACACTATGCTCCTTGCCTTCGGCACCTACCGCCAGCTGATGCAGGCCGTAATCACGCGCAAAATAGCTCAGCGAAGGATGCCACACGATAAACGTTTCGCCCGAAACAGGGGCCAGAATAGACGCGCAAAGCGCGTCAACCGAATCAATGGAAGCTGAAAGGGCGGCAAAATTGGCGTCGTAAACAGCAGCGCCGTCAGGGTCTATCGCCTTGAGGGCGCCAAGCATATTGCCGGCCATGATTCTGACATTGCGCGGAGAGTTCCAGACATGAGGGTCAACGCCATGGTCGTGTCCGTGGTCGTCGCTTATAAGTTCGATTGAGTCCGACGAATCAACAATCTTCAGGTCGGGCCGGTTGGAGCGGATTTTTTCGATAATGGCCGCCTCAAACGGCAAATGGCCGACCTTGATATAGCAGGCGCTCGACTCGAGCTTGGCCAAGTCGGCAAACGAAGGCTCATAACTCTCCGGATTGCCGCCGCGCGCCATCAGGGAATTAACCTCGAACCGGTCGCCGGCAATGCGCTCAAGCAACCAGCGCTGCGGCTCGATGCTGACCGTTATAACCGGTTTTTCGGGCTGATTGGCTGAACGATTACAGCTGCCGGTCAGAAGGCCGGCAGCTGCAATAACAATAGTCAGAATTTTGCGGTTCATTCTTCAAATTCGATAAGGTTGGCTTCGAGACCAACAACCTGGCCGGGCTCGACAAACACCCGCTTGATAACGGCCGGATGTTCAGCTTCAACCTCATTTTCCATCTTCATGGCTTCATAAACCAGCAGAATGTCGCCGGTATTCACCTTATCGCCGGGCTTGACGTTGACCGAAATAATGGTGCCGCCCATAGGTGCCTGAAGCACTTCGCCGGTAATCGGTTCCTCGGGCTCCTTGGCAGCCTCTTCGGCTGCTATGCGTGCAGCCTCGGCCTCAGCCGCTGCCTGCTGTGCAACGTTATATTCCTCGGTGCGGCGCTTGCGCAGGAAGCCGGTAGCAACGGCGGGAAGCAGCTCCAGCAGCAGTTCCTCCTCCTTGTTGGTGGCGAGTTTAACACCGCCAAGCTCTGGAAGAACAGGATTTTCCGGAGTCTTATACTTGGTCGTATCGTAGGCAACCTCCTCGGGCGAGCCGGTAATCTTTTCGCGGAATGCAGGGTCGATTGCAACGGGAGTGTGGCCATATTCGCCCTTCACGAGCGAGGTAAACTGCATTGAAGGAGTCGAATAGTCGGGCTTGCCTTTCTTGCGGTCAAGTGCAAGGCTTACGGCCTGTGAGCCAACAATCTGCGAGGTGGGCGTTACCAGCGGAATCAGGCCTGCGTCGCGGCGAACCTTGGGAATCAGGCGCATGGCGTCATCCAGCAGGTCGCTTGCCTGCAGCTGCTTGAGCTGAGCAACCATGTTGGAATACATACCGCCTGGAACCTCTGCATTACGAACCAGCTCGTTGGGCTTCGGGAAACCGAAATAATCCTCAATCTGGTGGCAATAGTCAAGCAGTTCGGCTTCGTTGCCGGCTTTGGCTGCAGCGATGGCCTTGTCAAACAGAGCGTCGATATTCGCGGGGAGCGCATCGGGCGCCAGCGGATTGAAATCGCGGGGGAATTTGTCTTTGTGAAGGTCGAAGGCGGCCAGCGAACGGCGCACTTCAACGAGCTGCTCGCGAATCTTGCCAACAGCTTCCATATTTGCTTCAACTTCTATTCCTAACTTCTGGCAGAACACATAGATAAGCTCAAGAGCCGGAGCCGCCGAGCCACCGCCGAAATACCAGATATTTGTATCCAGAATATCCACGCCATTAAGGATAGCCATCAGCGACGACGCCAAACCATAGCCGGGAGTGCAATGGGTGTGGAAGTCAACCGGAACGCTCACGTTAGCCTTCAGAGCCGAAATAATCGATGCTGCCTTGGTCGGGTTAACCAGACCGGCCATATCCTTCAGGGTGATTATCTTCGCGCCCAGGGCTTCCATCTGCTTGGCCTTGTCAACGAAATATTCGTCGGTGAATATCTTCTTGGGCTTGGAGCCGAACAGTTTGGCAAAGAATGAACGCTGGTCGTCATCCTTGGGGTCTACGGTGTAGCAAACGGCGCCGTCGGCAATACCGCCCAGCTCGTTAATCATCTTAATCGAGTCGCGCACGTTGTCAATATCGTTCAACGCGTCAAAAATACGCATAACGTTCAAACCGTTGGCAATAGCTTCCTTATAAAAGCCCTCAAGAACGCTGTTCGGGTAAGGAACATAGCCGAACAGGTTGCGGCCGCGGCTGAGCGCCGACAGCAGCGACTTTCCGTTCATTGCCTTGGAGATTATGCGCAGACGGTCCCACGGGCTTTCGTCAAGATAGCGCATAACCGAGTCAGGCACCGCCCCACCCCACACTTCCATAATATAGAAGCCTGCGTTTTCATAAAGCGGGAGCAGTTTATCTATCTCGGCCTGAGGCATACGGGTGGCAAACAGCGATTGCTGGCCGTCGCGCAGCGTAAGGTCGCGGATTTTCAGTTTACGTTTTTCCATTTTGTGTCGAAATTTGAAATTAGTCGTTGAGCGAGTGAATAATCAGCCCGCTGCGGAGTTTGGGTTCAAACCAGGTGGTTTTCGGAGGCATGATGTTGCCGGTGTCGGCAATATCCATCAGCTGCTTCATCGAAACGGGATAGAGCGCGATTGCGGCTGCCATCTCGCCGGAATCCACGCGGCGTTTGAGCTCGCCGAGACCGCGGATACCGCCAACGAAGTCTATGCGCTTCGAAGTGCGCAGGTCGCCCATTGCCAGCAGGTCCTGAAGAATCAGGTTCGAGGAAATCGTCACGTCAAGAACGCCTATCGGGTCGCTGTCGTCATAAGTTCCTTCGCGGGCCGTAAGAGAATACCAGTGACCCTCCAGATAGAGCGAGAAATTGTGCAGTTTCTGCGGATTATAGATTTCCGTACCCTTATCTTCAACAATAAAGTTATACTCTAACTTTTCAAGGAATTCAGCGGGAGATAAGCCGTTTAGGTCGCGAACCAGGCGGTTGTAGTCAATAATGCGCAGGTGGCTGGCGGGGAAGGCCACGGCCAGGAAATAGTTATATTCCTCGGTGCCCGTATGGTTGGGATTCTGCTGGGCCTTTTCGTGACCGACAAGGGCAGCTGCTGCCGAGCGGTGATGGCCGTCGGCAATATATGTCGCGGGCATCTTGGCGAACTCGTCGGTTATGGTCTGAATCTGCTCCGGCTTCTCAACAACCCAGAAAGTGTGGCCGAAACCGTCGGGAGCGATAAAGTCATATTCAGGTTCGCCGGCGGTTACTTCGCGGATTATTTTGTCGAGCACTTCATTATCGTGGAAAGCAAGGAAAACCGGCTCGATGTTGGCATTGTTGATGCGCACGTGCTTCATGCGGTCCTCTTCCTTATCCTTGCGGGTCAGCTCATGCTTTTTGATTTTGGAAGTCATGTAGTCGTCAACGCATGCGCCGATAACTATGCCATACTGCGTGCGGCCGTCCATTGTCTGGGCGTAGATATAGTAATGTTCCTGCTCATCCTGCACGAGCCAGCCCTGATCTTTGAATTTCGCAAAGTTTTCAACTGCCTTCTCATAAACGCGCACGTCATGCTCGTCTGTTCCTACCGGAAAGTCGATTTCGGGCTTGATGATGTGATATAGCGACTTGGGGTTGCCCTCGGCTTCAGCGCGGGCTTCTTCAGAATTGAGAACATCATAAGGACGCGATGCGACTTCAGTCACCAGTTCGCGGGGAGGTCTAATGCCTTTAAAAGGTTTAACTTTCATGGTTATGATAATTAAGATTAGAAATTTTCTCTTACAATGGTCTGCTCGCGGTCCGGGCCAACGCTCAGAATGCTCACGGGCACACCGAGTTCCTTCTCAATAAAGCCGATATAGTCCACGAACTTGGCGGGCAGTTCGCTCTCTGAGCTCAGCTTGGTCATGGGAGTCTTCCAGCCGGGCAGGTCAACGAACACCGGTTCGATTTCAACGCTCTGCAAGTCATAGGGCAGTTCCGTAACGGTTTCGCCGTTGATTTTATAGGCCACGCAGGCGCGGATAGTGTCGAAATCATCGAGCACATCGCTCTTCATCATAATCAGGTCGGTCACTCCGTTAATCATAACGGCATACTTCAACGCAACCAGGTCAATCCATCCGCAGCGGCGTTCGCGGCCCGTAACTGCACCATACTCATGGCCTATGTCACGCATGCGCTTCCCTGCTTCGTCAAACAGTTCGGTGGGGAACGGTCCGGAGCCTACGCGGGTGCAATAGGCCTTGAAAATGCCGAACACTCTGCCGATTTTGTTGGGAGCGACGCCCAGACCGGTGCATGCTCCGGCGCTTACGGTGTTGCTGGAGGTCACGAACGGATACGAACCGAAATCAACGTCGAGCATGGTTCCCTGCGCACCTTCGCAAAGCACCTTCTTACCCTCCTTGAGCGCGTTGTTTATATAATGTTCGGAGTCGATGAGGTCATATTCGCGAAGATACTCAACCGCTTCGAGCCAGTTCTTTTCCAGTTCGGCCAAAGTCGGATGTTCGGTCACGCCCATGCCGGCCATCATGGCCAGATGGCGCTCTTTGGCGGCCTCATAGCGCTGGCGGAAGTCAGGCATCAGAGTGTCGCCGATGCGCAAACCGTTGCGCGAGGTCTTGTCTGTATATGTCGGACCGATGCCCTTGCCGGTGGTGCCGATTTTGGCGGCGCCTTTGGCGGCCTCGTTGGCCGCATCGAGCAGGCGGTGGGTGGGCAGAATCAGGTGAGCCTTTTTGGAGATTTTCAAAACTTTGGTCAGGTCAACTCCGCTCTGACGCAGAGCCTCGGCTTCTTCGCGGAAAAGCACCGGGTCGAGCACAACGCCGTTGCCTATGATATTCACCTGGCCGTGCTGGAAAACGCCCGACGGTATGGAGCGGAGCACATATTTCTTGCCCTCGAACTCAAGGGTGTGGCCGGCATTGGGACCCCCCTGAAAGCGGGCAACAACGTCGTAGCGCGGCGTCAGCACGTCTACTACCTTACCTTTACCTTCGTCGCCCCACTGGAGGCCTAAAAGCACATCGACTTTCATTATTTCTAAACTTTGGTTAGTTGGTTTATTATTGTTCTTATAAAATTTCTATTTCGTTGCCCGGCGGCATTGGCTGCATAGCCCCGAAAGGTATGCCACCGTTGTTGCCGGATCTATCGTGAACCCGCGCGGGGCCAGACTGCCTGCCCAATGGCTCAGTTCCGGAGCGTCTATCCGCCGCGTTTTGCCGCATGCGGAGCAAACCAGATATGCCGCCGGCTTGGCCGCGCCTTTGCGCAAGGTTTCGTATGTTGCCGCACCCTCGAGATTCAGCCGCCTCACAAAGCCACCCTGAACCAGCAGGTGCAACGTGTTGAACAAAGTTGCTCTGCAAATATTGATGCCCGGAAGCGACTTGCAATGCTCCAGAAGCGTGTCGGCCGTAAACGGCAGGCGCTGCTCCATAACGGCATCAAGCACCAAAAGTCGCTCGGGGGTGCAGCGCTTTCCGCTGCCGCCGAGAAACTCCGAGAAGGCAAAGCGTGCCCTGGCCTTTGCTTGCATTCTGTCCATATACGCCACAAAGTTAACCAATCCTCCGCAACTACGCAAATTTATACGGAAATTTTTCATCAATATGTGTCGCAAATTGTGTCGCTAAAAACTTTTTCCCCCGCCGGAGCGTTTAGATTGCGTATTTTTTCTAACAAACCCTATAACTTTTAAATTATATTAAACTACTATGAACACTGCCCCTCTACAAGGAATTAAAGTTGTCGACCTGACTGAAGTTCAGTCCGGCCCTTCGTGTACTCAAATGCTGGCATGGCTTGGCGCCGAAGTCATCAAAATCGAACGCCCCGGCGTTGGCGATGCCACCCGTAAGGAAATCCAGTTCTCGCCCGACGCCCCGAGCTACTACTTCCTCCAGCTCAACTCCGATAAGAAATCCCTATCACTCGACGCCAAGACCCCCGACGGCAAGGAAATCCTCACTAAACTTATCAAGGAAGCCGACATATTCGTTGAAAACCTGCATCCCGGCGCAGCCGATGATCTCGGCTTTAGCTGGGATGCCGTTCATGCACTGAATCCCCGCTGTATCTACGGCACCATCAAGGGCTTCCCTCTCTCCTCGAAATATAAGGACCTGAAGGCCTACGAACCTATCGCCCAGGCAACCGCGCTGGCCGCCTCCACTACCGGTTTCTTCTCGGGCGACGACAACATTCCTACGCAGAGCGGCGCAGCTCTGGGCGACTCCAACTCGGGCATGCACCTGCTCATCGGCCTGCTGGCTGCACTGCAGCTGCGCAACAAAACCGGCGAAGGCACCTACGTTTATCAGTCAATGCACAACGCATGTCTGAACCTCTGCCGCATCAAGACCCGCGACCAGCTCACCCTCGACAAGATTCATGAACTCACCCAGTTCCCTCAGTACCCCAACGGCAAGTTCGGCGACTGCGTTCCCCGTGGCGGCAACTTCGAAGGCTCCGGCGTTCTCGGCTGGACCTACAAGTGTAAACCCTCCGGCCCGATGGACTCGGCCGAAGATGCCAATAACTTCGTCTACATCGTTATTCAGCGTCCGGCCAAGGAATTCGAACTCGCCTGCAAGGCATTCGGCTTCGAAGACTGGTGCACCAACCCCGACTTCAACACCGCCGATGCCCGCGACCGCCACAAACAGGAAATCTATCAGAG
>CAMWSP010000100.1 GCA_947176935.1 uncultured Porphyromonadaceae bacterium
GTCTCAACATAATGCTGAGGCTTTAATGAAGTCCCTGACTGAAAGCTCAATGGCAATCCTTAAAGCGTCTTTAGCCAAACGATATAAGGAAGAACGACCAATCATTGCTAGTGTTAAGGATTTATTCAACAATGGAGAATCTGTATTGGCCGATTATCCTATTATACTTAGTACCACATTCTCGTCCAAATCCTGTTTCAATAGTGATACACTCTTTGATTATGTCATTATGGACGAGGCATCCCAGGTATCAGTTAAAACGGGGCTTTTGGCTCTTACATGCGCAAAAAATGCAGTTATTGTAGGAGACACCATGCAACTACCAAATGTCATTACTGATGAGGATAAAATCAAATTGGATGAGATAAGAAAATCGGCAAATATCCCCGATTCATATGATGCCGCCAATCACAGCTTCTTAAGTTCTGTATTGGCAACTATTCCAAACGTTCCGGAGACACTTCTTCGTGAACATTACCGATGTCATCCTGATATAATCAACTTTTGCAATCAGAAGTTTTATGGTGGAAATCTGCTCATCATGACAAAGCGGAACGATAACGAAAAACATATGCTCGCGCTAACAACAGCTCCCGGACAACATTGAAGAGGACATTATAACCAGCGTGAAATCGACGCTGTGAAAATTGAGTTGATACCGTTGCTTGACAATTTCGAGGAAATAGGCATTATCGCACCATACAATAGTCAGGTCAATCAATTTAGCAATCAGATTCCTGATATTGAAGTCGCCACAGTGCATAAATATCAAGGGCGGGAAAAAGATACCATCATTATGAGCGTCACAGATGATTCGATTACTGAATTCACTGATAACGCCAATCTTCTGAATGTTGCTGTCTCACGAGCCAAAAACAAATTTTGCCTTGTTGTTACCGGTAATCCACAGGAACTGAACGGCAATATTCAAGATCTAATAAATTACATCAAATATCAACAAGGCATCGTAATACAGAGCAAGCTTCGCTCAATCTTCGATTATCTTTTCTCGCAAATTTATGCGTACAATCGTGATAACGGGCCTGTATCTGAATACGATTCTGAAAATCTGACTTTTGATTTAATTGAGAATATACGGGTGAATGATCCTCATCTGTCTCACATCAAGGCCCTATGTCATTATCCTATGCGGTATCTTATAAACGATACACATGAATTATCGGAACGGGAGAAAAAATATGCCCTCCATCCATCAACACATATTGATTTCTTAGTCATTAATCGAGTTTCGAAAGAACCACTTCTTGCTATTGAGACTGATGGCTATAGTTTTCATAATGAAAATACAGAACAGTTTCAAAGAGACCGAATGAAAGACAAAATCCTTGCATTATATGGACTTCCATTACTGCGGCTTTCAACAGTAGGTCATAGCGAAAAACAAAAAATTGTTGACATGCTAAATAAAGGAATGAATTTCGTCAACGAACGAATAACCCGATTTATTAGAGAATCGGAGTGATTGTTAGGAGAGAATTGAGACAAGCACATTTTTGCTGAATTTGTACGGCGCGGCGCATGGTCAGGAATGTTAAAATTTGGATATTGCTTTGATAATAGGGAATTTATCACTGTCTTTGCCGTGAGTTTCTGTTGTTAGTTTGCTGCAAGCAAGTTGCAGCGAGCTGAAGGTTGGCAAATGCGGCTTGTAATGTATCAAACCGCAGTGGGTTGACCACTTACAAACATATAAAATATACGATGAGTGAGTATTTTGCTGATCGGTAGGGTTATTGCTTGGATTTGCCGACGGGGGGTTCGGTGAGGGTGATTTTGATTATGGTGGTGCGGTCGAGACTGCGGGCTATGGCTGCATCGAAGTGGGCCATGTGGTGAGGGAGGAATCTTTGGCAGAGCAGACGAAGTGCCTCAATTTTTTCGGTCCGATTATCGACCCATTCACATCGACCTATGGCGATAGCCGATCGATAGTGCTCAGTAAAATTCAGTTTTTCTTCTTCGAATCTTGGTGCACATCTGCTCACGGCGGAAAGGCTTACGATTGGATTATATTTCAGACAGTCTATCTTTTCGCCTTCGTCGGCACAATGAAAATAGAATGTTGATTCATCGGCTCTAACCAGTGAAAGCGGCAAACCGTATGGCGTTCCATCTGGCCGACACATACTTACGGTGACATACGGTGCTTTATCGAACACTTCAAGCGCCCAGTCGGAATCCTGCCGGCGCGATGCCTTTCTCATTGTTTTCATTTGATGATTTAATTAGAAATAATGCAAATTTACGAAATAATCAGCATAATTTCTTATCTCTGCAGCCGATTTTATTCAATAAAACAATAGGAAAATGAAGTTGAATAGGGTACATAATATTGCCATCATCGCGTCGGATTATCGCCGAAGCCTTGATTTTTATACCCAGGTGCTCGGACTCAATCGAACTTTACGAAAAATAGTTGATTATTGCGTCTGCTTCGGTTATGAAATATTCATGGTTTCTTTGTAAATTTGCAGTATGGAAAATTATTTAGCTGTTGAAATTTATCGAGATAATAATCCTCAGTCGGCACGCACAATCAGAGTGTCGATGCATAATGGTTTACTCAGTATGGAGCTACATGATGTCGGACCATTAGTAGAGCGTTTTTGCGGTGATTCCGATTATGAACGCTCCCTATTTAATATCAACGTAAATGACGTTAAAAAGGCGTTAGGTATTGAAGATGACCACGCTATAATCGCCGCCATAAAGGTAAAGTTCGGAGTTAATTCCGGATTCAATCAATTTACGGAGTTCTTAAACGAAAAAGGTATAGCATACCAATTAGCTTCATACTAAAGATATGGATGAAATTCTCCAAAAAGCTATTGAAATAGCTACTGAAGCCCACAAGAATCAGCGCGACCGAGCAGGCAAACCATATATCGGCCATATAAGTCGTGTTATGCAGGCCGGTGAAACACAAGAGGAACGTATTGCCGGTATATTACACGATATTGTGGAAGATACATCGTGGTCTTTCGAAGACTTGTTGAATATAGGGATTCCGATAGATATTGTTGACGCCATCCGTTGTTTGACAAAGATGGAGAATGAACCATATGACCAATTTATTGAGCGCGTAAAAACCAATCCAATCGCAATTGCCGTCAAGCTCAACGATTTGCATGACAATATGGACATGACACGCCTACCGAAAATTACCGATAAAGACATTGAACGTTTACTTAAATATCATCGAGCATATCGGGAGTTATGGGATTTTATACAAGTGAAGTGATGACTGGAGCGCCGGAGGTGTTCAAGTCAGAAACGCAGAGATTGATCTACAGCCGCCTGGAGGCCACCGGAATACCTTATACCCGAATCGAAAGCGACCCGGGCATATCGATGGAAGATTGCTTGAACATCGACAAGGCGTTCGGCATTGAAACCGTAAAGACCATACTGCTGACCAACCGGCAGAAAAACAAGTTCTGGCTTTACGTTACTCACGCGCGCAAGGCGTTTATAACAAAGGAATTCGGCGCCGCCTTGCAGATTCCGCGCGTATCGTTTGCCGACGAGGAACTGATGAAAACCATACTGGGCACACCCCACGGAGCCGCCACACCATTCGGCCTGCTCAGAGAGGAAGCCGCAGATGTGGCGTTCGTTATGGACCGTGATGTTGCCGAGAGAGAAAAAATCGTGTTGACCGACGGCGACGCGTGCGGGTTCATAGCCATCGCCAACACCGATTTATTCCGCCTGCTCGGCCGCACTCCGATTCTGATAGAGAACCCGGCCGAAATAAACTGAGCCGGCCGGCATTAGAATTTCTCAGCGAGAGTTTCAGCCTGCGCGTTCTTGCGTGGACTGCCGGTAATAACTGTTATTTTCATTTCTGAATCGTGTTGGAATTCTGGTTATAGGCCTTGGCAACACATTTCCACTCACCGTTGATTCTCAGCAGAAGCAGATAATCGGTAAAGTCTATTGAACCGCCCCACCCTTCTTCGAGCACGCGAACAACGGCAACTGTTTCCTCAACGGCCAGAACATCAATGCGCGCTTTAAAATTAGAGTCGGCGCCAACGGTGTCAACGTTAGTATAGAACTGACTGATTGAGCCATGCTCCATTTCGCCGTTCAATATTCCGAACAGAACTGCGTCGTCGGTAAACAGTTTCTTCGCGTGCTCGCTGTTGCCTTCGGCAACACTCCTGACGAACAGTTCGGCTGCTTTGGCCACTGCTTCGTAATCCTGAATTTTGTCTCTCATATTTTGGGAATATACTAAATGGTTAAAAATCTGAGTGCAAAATTACGAAGGTATCACACAACAATCAAGTACCGAAAAAATTTTCGGTATATGAAAAATTTTTCGGTATTCTGAATTCCAATTATATTAACTAACTTTGCAGCATCATTCAATAGTTATGGCATACGAAAAGAAGATACCCGTTGACCTCGATTGCCCGCTGCGGCTAACTATGAGTCTGATTGAGTCTAAATGGAAATCATGTATCCTTGATGAACTTCGCTCAGGCAACGGCATGCGCCCGAGCGAGATTCACAAACAGCTGCCCGAAGCCGCACCGCGCGTGCTCGACATTCAACTCAAGGAAATGGTTGAAGATGGCCTGGTTGTCAAAACAATCTATCCGGAACTGCCTCCACGCTCGGAATACGTGATTACAGACTTAGGCAAATCGCTGCTGCCCATAATCGACGCAATGCTGAAATGGGGCGAGGACCATATGGATCTCTTCACCGCTAAATATGGCCCGAAAGCCGAGCACTGATTAGTTTCGGCCGTCGCGCCAGAGGGGAAGGTGAATCCGCTCCCATAGCCAGGCGGGCACAAAATGCTGCAATGCGCAAAGCAGTTGCCAGCGCAGCCCGATGATGGCTACGCGCCGGCTGCGGAGCGTTGCGCGAAAAATTCCGCAGCAAACGGTTTCCTCATCCATCTCAAACAGATAGTGCTTGTCACCATCCAGCAGTGGCGTGCGTGTCCAGCCCGGCCGGATGTCGACTATGCGCAGCGGCAGCCGCTCCTTGTGCGCCCGCTGGCGCATAGCTTCCAGAAAAGTGGCGTCATAAGCCTTTGTTGCCGAATAGCATGCCAGTTCGGCCAGGCCGCGTGTGCCGGCAATCGACGAAATCGCAACTATCCGTGCCGGCTGCCGGCTGAGGCTGAAATAATCATACGCCGCGTTAATCATCCGCGTAAAACCGCCAACGTTCGTGGCAATAGTCGCTTCGAAATCGCTCTCGCGCAAGATTCCCGATCCGTGGAAATAAATATCCATGCCGCCGAGCTCTGCAATCAGCCTCTCCAACCTTTCGGGAGCATCGCCGGCCGTAATATCTATAGCGGCCGTTACTATGCGGCTTGGTTCCTGTGCTTTCAGCCGGGCCAGAGCCGACTCGTTGCGGCCGCAGGCGCCGACTTTCCAGCCGGCAGCAACAAACATTTTTGCCAAATTCAGGCCCAGGCCCGACGTGGCTCCCATTATAACGATTTTCTTTTCCATAATGCAAAAGTACATATAATCTCAGAAAAAATTACTATTTTTGCAGAAATGTTTCAGCTAATCAGAAAACTCATCATACTAACGGCCACCCTACCCTTTGCCGCACTGCTTTCTGCTCAGGAGCCGGTGCGCCCCGTCAGCACCGCATGGATGGCCGAGGTCGGCAGCTCCCATCTGGCCGACACCTACCTCAGCCCAATCCGCTATTCGGGCATGCACTACGGCCTCACCTACTCGCGCCTGCAGGCCATGAAATCGCCGCTGCTGCCATGCGTTCAGGGATGGGACCTCGGCCTGAGTTTCGACAAAACGCGCAACCGCGCCGGCAACGCAACCATACTCGGCGCGCGCCTCGAAGGCTCATGGCGCATGATGCGCCGCTGGCACCTCGCCAAAGGCTTTCAGGCCGGAGTCGGCGGCTATGCTGGCGCGGAATTCGGAGCGCTCTACCTCAGCCGTAATTCCAACAATCCCGCGCAGGCTATCGGCGCCGTATGCGTTGGCCCCGAAGCATTCGTGCAATGGACCGGCAAACTCAAGAAATTGCCGCTTGCCGTGCGCTGGCAACTGTCGTCGCCGCTGGCGGGCGCATTCTTCTGCCCTAACTATGGCGAACTCTACTATGAAATCCAGCTCGGCAACCGCTCCGACCTCGTTCACTTCGCCTGGCCCGGAAGCCGCCGCAGCGTCCGCTCGCTGCTGAGTGTTGACCTCAACTTCGGCCGCTCCACGCTGCGCCTGGGCTACAGCTTCAACGCCCTGTCGTCAAAGGCCAACAACGTAACATCGCGCCGCATCAGCCATGCCGCAGTGGTCGGTATTGTCTGCGACCTCGTAACCCTCAATCCCCGCAAATCCGATGCGAACATCCTGCCTGCATATTATTAGTCTGCTGCTTCCGCTTGCTGTTGCGCTCTCGGCCTGCCACCCCATCGAAGAGTTTCCCGCCGACAACAGCGGCAACTTCGAGGCCCTATGGACCGCCGTTGATGAACACTACTGCTTCTTCGCCGAAAAAGACGTTGACTGGAACCGCATCCGCAATCAATACGCTCCGCTGATAACCGCCGACTTATCCAAGCAGCAGCTCTTCGGAGTCTGCGCCGACATGATAAATGAGCTGCGCGACGGCCACACCAACCTCTCGTCGGGCTTCCAGACCTCCTACTACCGCAAATGGTGGAGCGACTATCCGCAGAACTATGACGCCCGCCTGATTGAAGAAAACTACCTGAATTTCGAATACAGCCAGCTGGGCAACGTGACCTACGGCATCCTGCCGCAAAATATCGGCTATATCGCCATCCCGTCGTTCAACTCAGGCCTGGGCAACGGCAACATCGACTGGATACTCTCGTCTATGGCTTCGGCCAACGCCTTGATTATTGACCTGCGCGACAACGGCGGCGGCTCTATGAGCTACGCCGAAACCTGGGTGCGCCATTTCATCCGCCAACCGCTCACCGCCGGATATATCCAGCACAAAACCGGCCCGGCCCACGACGCCTTCGACTCCCCCCGGCCGATAACCTTCGAGCCGCTCTCGGCCGACAATATCATATGGATCAAGCCGGTGGCCATACTCACCAACCGCTCAACCTTCTCCGCCGCCAACTACATGACCATGTGCATGCGCTCGATTCCTGGCGTAATCCATGTGGGCGCAACGACCGGTGGCGGTGCCGGAATGCCCATAACCCTCGAGTTGCCCAACGGCTGGAGCATACGAATGAGCGCCGTCAGGGTCTACGACTCGCAGATGCACATAACCGAACATGGAATCGAGCCCACAGCGGGCTGTGCCGTAGACCTCGACCCGGCTCAGGCCTTGCAGGGCCACGACTCGATTCTTGACCTCGCCATAACCAAACTCAGCAAATGAAAAAACATTGGCTCATCATTGCGGCTTCACTCCTTCTCGGCGCATGCACTCATGCCGTGAAGGTTGATAATGCCGCCGACTACACTCAGATTGCCTACGAACCCGAATACGCCAGCGGTTTCCGCATTCTGCGCAACCCCGCCGACACCACCCTGTTGGCTCTTGAAGTTTATCGCCCCGACACCATGCGCATTGCCATTCCG
>CAMWSP010000101.1 GCA_947176935.1 uncultured Porphyromonadaceae bacterium
GAGCAGCGGCTTCGGCCTCAGCCTGCTTAATCATCTTTTCGTTGGCCGAAATGAAGATTTCAACGCGGCGGTTCTGAGCGCGGCCGGCTTCGGTTGCATTGCTGGCAATATAATTCTGCATGGGCAGACCCTCGGCGGTGAGACGGGTCAACGAAATGCCGTTCTGCAACAGGAAATTCTGAACAGCGTCGGCGCGGCCGGTGGCAACCTTCTGGTTAGCCTGCAGCGTGCCGGTATCGTCGGTATAGCCATAGATCTGAACGTTGGTTTCAGGATTCTGCTTCAAGCTGGCAGCGAACTGAGTCAGGTCAGTCTTGGCGGCAGCGCTCAGGGTGGTTCCATTGGTCGGGAAAAGAATACCGCCGTCAAAAGTAACGCGGATAGCCTTTAGGCCGTTTGCGTCGGTGGCCTCCTCAACCTTTGCGTTCTCGATTTCGCGCAGCTTCTTGGCCTGGTCATCCATTTTCTTGCCGATAAGCATACCAGCGCCCGAGCCTACCGCTGCGCCGATGGCTGCGCCGATGCCGGCACCCTTGCCGCCGCCGATGAGCGCACCGATGCCGGCGCCAACGCCTGCACCTGCACCACCGCCTATGGCAGCGCCCTTACCCAGATTAGTCATAGAGCCGCAGCTCGAAAGAAGCAAAGCGCCGCTGATGCCCGCAATGCTAAGAATTTTGGTTACATGTTTCATTTCAATCAATAATAAATTTAAATTTCACGGCAAATATACACATAATTTTCCATTAAACAACCACAACCCCCAAAAAGTTACCCAGCCACACAACAAAAAATTTCCAGGCGCCGGGGGTTGGCGTGATAACGCTATTTGGTGAACTTCGACAGCCGTTCTATGAACTCTTCTTTGTGTGGCGCGTCGGATTCAGCGATGCGGCTAATCAGTCGGTTTTTCTTCTGGTAGTAGTTCAGTTTCCGGAAGTCCATGATGTAGCACACGGCCCGAACCGAAAGCCCCGAAAAAATCAATCCGATGAACTCAATATCCTGCTCTTTCAAGAACGAGCCGCACTCGTTTCGTAATTGAGAGATGGCCCCGTCGAGACACCTGTCGGTCGTAGTCAATATGTCGGCGATGCTTTTGGGAGTGCGAAAGTCCTGAAGCTCCGTTTCAATATCGCGCACAATGAACTTCAACGCACCCGTTGAATCACTCTTCTCATAATAAATGTTACACAACTTATTCATCACCTTCCATTTATCCCTAAAAAGCGACTCAATCAGTTGCGAATTATCCGTAACCTCGGCCTTTATTCCCTGAATATTTTCAATATTGGACATAGCGTCTGATTGCACCTTCTTTCGCAACATGCAGGTCGCTAAATACAAAACAATCAGACCTATCCCTAAATAAAGTCGCCCCCATCCGCCTGCACCGGCACAAATAAGCATGATTGCAGGCAGGCAAAAAAACATATATTCCGAGGTAATGTCAAAAATAGTGTCGCGTAGCCATTTCGGGCATACCTTGCGTTTAAAAAAGAATGAAGCGAAAAGCAAGATAAGCAATATAGCAGATGCTACTCCCGCTCCTATTCTCAAGGGGTTATTATTGAATATTTCCCCGATGGTGAATAAAGGGAAGATTGCGGCTAAGACATGCGCAATCTGATCCGTGTAGTTATCGTTATCGAAATTATAGCTATTGAAAGACTTTGACATAATCGTTGAAATAATTATAGTGCAAAATTCGCACAAAATCAGAAAATCACCAAATCTATTCTCATCAAAAGATTTGACTGCGGTTCGTTGCAGTCGGATGAACAACTATAGGTAAGAAATGCTGCACTTAACAAAATGAATGCAGTGACTGAATAAATGATTTTTTTAAGCATAGTGAAAGAAAGTTTGGATTAGAAAATGAGATAATGAAACTGGCATTGAGTTCACGTGAAATGCTGTTGCAAAGTTCGCGTTAATCCCCGTGGAAACCAAATTTATTTATTTGACAGTTGCTTCCCCATCAACCTGATAGTCAATGAGTTCAGGAATGGTTTTTATAAAATTTTTTGACACATGTATTTTTGACCTCTAAATTACGGATTTTTCAGGTATAAATAGGATAAGGAGTGGAGGAAGGTCGGTAAGGGCTTGAGGGGTTGAGGGGTTGAGGAGTGGGAGTGAGGGAGAAGCGTAGAATTCGGAGGATTTTTCAGACGATGACAAATTTTTTTGTTGGATTTATTCAATTTTTTTGTAACTTTGCAGTCCACGAATTGCTTATTTATTCAATGACAGACAACATCAGTTTACACATTGCCACGCTGTTACGCCGAAATGATTGCGTTATCATTCCAGGCGTGGGCGCTTTTGTGGCTACCCGCCGCCAGGCTGAGCTCAGCGGCGACCTGATGTTGCCTCCCCGCAGGGAAATTTCTTTCAATCCGGCTATGGTTCACGACGACGGCCTGCTGGCATCGTCGGTTTCGCGCCGCCTGAAAATATCTTTTGAACAGGCGCGCGAGCGCGTGGCCGCCGAGAGCGCGCTGATTCAGCGCCGCCTGCGCAACGAAGGAGCGGTTAACCTGCCCCGCATAGGCATTCTCCGTCGCCGCTCGGGCGGCCGGCTGGAGTTCCTGCCTGTTGCAGCCTGGGCGCTCGTGCCCCCACCGGTGCGCATGCTTCCCGCAGCGCCGACCTTTGAGGTTGTGCGCCCCGCCGCCGAAACGCCTGAAAAGGCCGTGGCGGTTGTTCGCGTTCCCCTGCGCCTGCGCTGGTTGCGCATAGCTGCGGCCGCAGTGATTCTGTCGGTACTCGGCTTTGCGCTCTCCACTCCCATAGATATTTCAACGGCCCAGCATGCCACACTGGCCGCGCCATCGTTTACTCCGCCGGAGGTTGAGGCCATTGTGCCGCTCGCGGAGCCAGCCGGCCTGGAACTCAATCTGGCAATGGCGCCTGCTTCGGGTGCCATAAGCACCGCCAAGCCTGAGGTTGCGGCTCCTGCTCCTATGCCTTATGTAATAGTGGTGGCATCGCTCCCCACCGAGGCCAAGGCTGCGGAATTCATAGCCAACGCCGGAGTTGACCTCAAAGTGCTTAACAGCGGTGGCCGCTTCCGCGTTTATGCTGCCGAAGGCTCCTCGCCCGAGGAAGCCCGCGCCGCCGCCGAACAAATCAGTGGCTTTGCCGCGCGTTTCCCCGACTCCTGGGTATGTCGCCGCTGATTCGCCGCGCCCTGCTTGCGCTCACCTTTATTATATGCTCAGTTGGTCTGACGGCCGCAGAGCTCACCTTCAAGGGTAATCCCCTCGAAGCTATAGCCGTTGAGCCTGCCGCGAACTCGGGGCTGACGGCCGTTTATGTGCTCAACTCGGTCTCGGGCCTGCGCGCCAGCTATGAATCCACAACCGGCTCCCAAGTCAGCTGGCAGCGCTATTCGGCGCTTGGCGGCGGTTATGCCGAACCGGTGGCTTCCACTCAGTCAGGCTCGGTGTCAACCCTCTCGAAGCTCGAGGGCAACATGGGCTATATAGTAACCGACGGCTCCTCGACCGCCTGCTTCTGGGTTGTAGATTATTCATCGTTCGAGCCGGTTCTCACCTCAATTTCCCTATCAGACCAGACTGATTGCTCCACCACCTGGCTTGACTTCACCGGGTCGGGCGGCGCCATAACATACTATGGCATCACCGGTATTCCCGCCGAAATCAACCGCGAATTCACCCTGACCTACTCCACTCTGGAGTTCAACGAAGAGGAGTTTGCCTACAAGCAGGTGCAACACGTTGAGACCCTTGCGTCGCTATCAGATCACATTCACTGCACTCCCCCGCTCTGCCAAACCGACTTCACGCTGGCCGGCGACCGCTTTACGCGCCGCTGGGGCCGCGATTCGGAAATCGTTTCGCCGACCTACGACCCGACTTCGGTCGAAGCGCAGACGCGCGCCGTTCAGGAGTCGCGCCAGGTGCTCAACGAAGTCAAGGACGACTCGCCGCTGGGCGGATCGGGACCGGCGGAAATCACCTTTACGGCGGCGGTGACCGACGGCGCACTCTACCACGAATGGGAGCTGGCCCGCGACCCGGAATTCAACCAGACATTTCTGCGCTACTCCGACCTGGAGTTCAGCTATACCTTCCGCGAACAGGGCACAACCTACGTTCGCCTGCTCATAGCCAACGCCGACGGCACTTGCGAGTCGGAATCGGAGGTCTATTCCGTTTTCATAGGCGAATCGGTTCTGAAATGCCCCAACGCCTTCTCGCCCGTAGGGTCGGAGGGAGTCAACGACGAATGGAAAGTAACCTACAAGAGCATTGTGGAGTTCGACTGCCACATCTTTGACCGCAACGGCAAGCAGCTGGCGCACCTGACCGACCCCTCGCAGGGATGGAACGGACGCATACACGGCAAACCCGCTCCCTCGGGAGTGTATTTCTACGTTATCCGCGCACGCGGCGCCGATGGCAAGGAATATAAACTCTCGGGCGACATCAACATCATAGGCTACAACAATCCGAAAGCCAATGCAACGAAGTGATTTTGAAATCATGGCGCCCGTGGGCTCGCGCGAGTCACTGAGCGCCGCCATCAACGCCGGCGCCGACGCCGTTTATTTTGGAATTCAAGGACTGAACATGCGCTCGCGCGCGGCGGTGAACTTTACCATCGACGACCTCGCCCCGATTGCCCGCGAATGCAATGAAAAAGGCATCAAAACCTACCTGACGGTCAACACCATAATGTATGATTCCGACCTGCCGACCATGCACTCCATTATCGACGCCGCAGCCGAGGCCGGAATCTCCGCAATCATAGCCGCCGACATAGCCGCCATAACCTACGCGCGCTCGCGCGGAGTGGAAGTGCACATTTCCACCCAGGCCAACATATCCAACACCGAAACCGCCCGCTTCTACGCCCAATGGGCCGACACCATAGTGCTGGCCCGCGAGCTCAATCTCGACCAGGTGCGCGGAATTTTCGACGCCATAAACTCCGAACCTATAACCGGGCCGGCCGGTGAGCCGCTGAAAATAGAAATGTTCTGCCACGGCGCCCTGTGCATGGCCGTTTCCGGCAAGTGCTACCTGTCGCTCCACGAACGCAACACCTCGGCCAACCGCGGCAGCTGCGCCCAGATTTGCCGCCGCAGCTACACCGTTACCGACCGCGAAACCGGCGATCAGCTCGACATCGAGAACCAATACATTATGTCGCCCAAAGACCTCAAGACCATCCATTTCCTTGACCGCGTGGTTGAGGCTGGAGTGAGGGTTCTGAAAATCGAAGGGCGCGCCCGCGGCCCGGAATACGTTGCCGAAGCCGTTGGCTGCTACTCCGAAGCGCTGGAGGCAATCTGCAACGGCGACTTCACGCCCGAGCGCATCGAGCAATGGAACACGCGCCTTGACCGCATATTTAACCGCGGATTCTGGGATGGCTACTATCTGGGCCAGCGACTGGGCGAATGGAGCAGCCGCTACGGCTCGTCGGCCACACGCACAAAGCGCTATGCGGCCCGCTGCACCAAATATTTTTCGCGTCTTTCGGTGGGCGAATTCCTGCTGGAAGCCGGCAGCGTAAAGATTGGCGACGAAGTGGTTATCATCGGCCCGACCACCGGCGCAATCATAACGACCATAACCGAAATCCACCTCGACAGCGGCCCAGTTGACCACGCCGAAAAGGGCCAGGTATTCGCCATTAAGGTTCCTGAGAAAGTCCGCCTGTCAGACCGCCTGTATATCTGGGAAAACAATGAACAAAACGCCTGACGCCATACTCTTTGACCTCGACGGAGTACTGATTGACTCCGAAGGACTCTACACCCGCTTCTGGGAAGAAACCGAAGCCCTCTACCCCACCGGCATACCCGATTTTGCCCGCTTCATTAAAGGAACGACCCTGCCCAGCATCATGAGCCTGTTCAAACCTGAGGAGCGCGACGACATCATGGACCGGATTCTCCGCTTCGACTCCGCGCTGGAATATCCGATGTTTCCAGGCGCCTTGGAACTGCTCGACCTGCTGACCGAACGCGGCATTCCGGCAGCGCTGGTAACATCGTCGAACCCCGAAAAGATGGAGCAGCTGGAGCGTCAGTATCCCGACTTCACGCCGCGTTTCGCCGCCGTTATCAACGGCTCGATGGTTTCGCGCGGCAAACCCGACCCCGAGGGGTACCTGCTGGCGGCCTCAATGTTGGGAAAAGACCCGGAGAACTGCGTGGTGGTTGAAGACTCGTTGCAGGGCATACGCGCGGGCCGCGCCGCCGGCTGTGAGGTTTGGGGACTCCACACCACCCTGCCCCTCGAAACCATCGCGCCGGAAACGCCATTCACGTTCCCCGACGTTGCCGCCCTGCTCAGCCGGCTGCTCTGACAGCAACGAAAAAGAGGCCGCGCCTGAGCGCGACCTCCCAACGGAATAGAAAACAAAATTTATTTAGAACGCGTATTTAGCGCCAACTTGAATGAGGCCCTGAGCTCCGAAGCCCAGTTCGCCGAAAATTGCTGCGTGGGGCATGAATTCAACCTCTGCACCTATGGGCGATACCTGGAAGGCGAAGTAGCCTTTATTATACGATTCCAGATACTTAGGCATCATGTGGCTGATAACGGCACCAACGCCGGCATGGCCATAGAGTTTAACAATGTCGTTTTGGAAGTAGTCAACCTTTACGTTGAGCATCAGCGTGTGGTAGCCCACCTTGCTCTTGAGCGAATATTCGCCCAGACCGGGAATTTCATAGGTCGAAGCAGGAGTGTATGCGCTTGAATATGAATAGCTGGGGCCGACCTTAACGCCCTTGGCAACGGGGATATAAAGGCCGAAATTCACGCCGCCCCAGGCGGTGTTGACTTTGTCGAAACCTTTGTGGTTATTCATTGCATCCATTTGAGTGTAGGCACCGTAGCTGACGGTGACTTCCTGAGCCTGTGCGCCGACTGCCGCTGCGGCAGCTACGAAAAGCGCGATAAATAATTTTTTCATAGTAGAGTAAATAATAAATAGCTAAAATGTTTTAAAATTTATCTTATAAACACCCGACAACGAAAAATAGTTGCAAAATATTTTGCAGTTTGAGAAAAAAATCGTAACTTTGCACTTACACCAACAATAAAATCAAATAATCTATAACCCTTTAACACCGTTACTGCCTATCGCACACTGCTACTCTAATTAACTAAATAATAAGAGAACAACGCAATGCAGCAAATACTGACTAAGCTCACCGACAAGGAGTTGGTGAACGCTTATGCCAACGGTGATAATCTGGCCTTCGACACTCTGCTCGGACGCTACGAAAAACCACTCTTTAACTACATCCTGTCGACCGTCAAGGACGAAGACCTCGCCAACGACATTTTTCAGGAAACTTTTGTTAAAGCTATCACTGTTATCCGCCAGGGCCGTTATGAAGACAACGGCCGGTTCGGTGCGTGGCTCAACAGAGTCGCACACAACAAAATTATTGACCACTTCCGCCGCACCAAGGCCGAAAACACCGTTAGCAACGATGCCAACGAGGAATTCGACCTGCTAAACGACCGCGCCCTCAGCGATGAATCC
>CAMWSP010000102.1 GCA_947176935.1 uncultured Porphyromonadaceae bacterium
TTCCAGCGGTTCTACTTTCTTTTTCTTATCTTTGTCGGAGTCTTTGTCGTCGTCTTTTTTCTCTTCCTTCTTGTCGCCTTTCTTGGCTTCGTCGGCCAGTGCGGCTTCTTCTTCGGTCATGCGGAAGCGGTCATAGGCTTCGGGGTCAAGGAAAATGGCGTAGACGTCGCGCTGCGAGCCCCACGAGCCATGGCTGCGGTAGCCGTTGCGGTCTGTTGTCCAGAGCACGGCCTTGCCGCCGAGTGCCCAGCGGGCGCCGCCGTCGGAGTAGCCGCTTTCGGTCAGGTCAATAACTTCGGAGCCGTCGGCCTTGACCAGCGCTATGTCGGAGTTGTTCCAGCCGCCAATGCCGATATAGTCGGCAAGGAGCCAGCGCGAGTCGGGCGACCATTGGAACGACACGTCGCCGTCGGTGTAGCTATAGTTATACTTGCCGTCGAGCGCGGTTTTGGCTTTTTTGCCGCCGTCGGCGTCGATAACGCGCAGGGCGGTGCGGTCTTCAAGAAAGGCAACTTTCTTGCCGTCGGGCGAGTAGGCCGGCTGGAAGGCGGGCAGCGAGTCGGGCGAGCAGTAGAGCAGCTTTTCCTCTATGTCGGTGGCGTAGGTGAAGTTTTTCTCCTTCTTGTCGGCAATGGTGGCGGTGTAGAGCTGCCAGAGGCCGTTGCGTTCGGAGTCATAGACCAGCGTGCGGCCGTCGGGGGCGAAGTCAACCGTGCGCTCCTGTTCGGGAGTGTTGGTTATGCGCTTGGTGGTCTTGTATTTAACGGAGGTTACATAAACGTCGCCGCCGTTGATGAACGCAACTTCCGAGCCGTCGGGGCTGACGGCGATGGAGCTTGCATTGTAGGTCTCGGTCGACTTGCGGATGCTCGGGCGGTAAATGTCGGCAATGATGTCAACGTTGACCTTCTGCGGCCCGGCGCCGGGGGCGGCGGTGTAGATTTCGCCGTTCCAGCTGAACGCCAGGGTGCCGTTGTTGGCCACCGAGAGCGAGCGCACGGGGTGGCGGTCGAAGTTGGTCAGAGCTTTGTCGGCGCCGTCGAGAGTGCGGGAATGCACGTTCATGGTGCCGTTTTCGTTCTCGGTGATGTAGTAGAACGATTTGCCGTCGGCTGCCCATACGGGGTTCTGGTTCTGAACGTTGGTGTGGGTCAGCTGGGTGAAGCTGCCGTCGTTGTAGAGCCAGATGTCAGCGGTGCCGCTGGAGTGCTCGTGTTTGCGGAGCACGTCTTCATAGCCTTTCTTGTCCTGAAAAAGCATTTTGCCGTCGGCGTTGATGCTGATGGCGTTTGCTGGCCACGACATTACCATTTCGGGGCGGCCGGGATTTTCCACGCCCACCTTATAGACCTGAGCGGTAAAAGAGCCTTGGGCGGCATTGACCGCGGGGAGGTCGGAGGTTGAGAAGAGCAGGGTGTCGTTGCCGGCCCAGGCGCGGAGGTCTTCGCGGCCGGAGTGGGTGGTTATGCGCCGGGGGGTGCCGCCGGTGGCGGGCATGACGAAGATGTCCATCGACCCTTCGCGGTCGCTGTTGAAGGCAATCTGCTTGCCGTCGGGGCTCCAGAGGGGGCGGGTGTCGTAGGCCGACGAGGTGGTGAGCTGACGGGCCTGGCCGCCGGCAGCGGGCACTACGTAGATGTCGCCTTTATAGGTGAAGGCGATTTGGGTGCCGTCGGGCGATATGGCGGTGTTGCGCAGCCAGAGCGGAGCGTTTTCGGCCGATGCCGAAACTGCTGCCAGCAGAGCGCCGGCAATGAGGAATTTTTGCATTTTCAGGATTGTTGGGAATGGTTTAGAATTCGGCGTTGTTGGGGGTGCGGGGGAAGGGGATTACGTCGCGGATGTTGGTCATGCCGGTAACGAACAGAACCAGGCGCTCGAAGCCAAGGCCGAAGCCGGCGTGGGGCACGGTGCCGTATTTGCGGGTGTCGAGATACCACCACATGTCTTTCATCGGAATGTTCAGCTCCTCGATGCGGGCGAGCAGCTTTTCATAGTCGGCCTCACGTTCGGAGCCGCCGATGATTTCGCCGATTTGCGGGAAGAGCACGTCCATTGCGCGAACGGTTTTGCCGTCGTCGTTGAGCTTCATGTAGAAGGCCTTGATTTCCTTGGGGTAGTCGGTGAGGATTACGGGACGCTTGAAGTGCTCCTCAACCAGGTAGCGTTCGTGTTCGCTCTGCAGGTCGGTGCCCCATTCAACGGGGAATTCGAACTTCTTGCCGCTGTTGCGGAGAATCTCGACGCCTTCGGTGTAGGTCAGGCGCACGAACTGCTCGCGAATCGACGATTCGAGGCGGCTGATGAGGTCTTTGTCATACATCTGCTGGAGGAATTCCAGGTCGTCGCGGCAGTTGTCGAGCGCATAGCGCACGCAGTATTTAATGAAGTCTTCGGCCAGGTCCATGTTGTCGGCAATGTCGAAGAACGCAACTTCCGGCTCAATCATCCAGAATTCGGCCAGGTGGCGCGGGGTGTTGGAGTTTTCGGCGCGGAAGGTGGGGCCGAAGGTATAGATGGCGCCCAGGGCGGTGGCGCCGAGCTCGCCTTCGAGCTGGCCGCTCACGGTCAGCGCGGTGGGCTTGCCGAAAAAGTCGGCCGAGAAGTCAACCTTGCCGTCCTCGAGGCGGGGCAGGTTGTTGAGGTCCATGGTGGTTACCTGGAACATGGCGCCGGCGCCTTCGCAGTCGGAGGCGGTTATCAGCGGGGTGTTCAGGTAGAAGAAGCCGCGTTCCTGGAAGAACTTATGAACGGCGAAGGCCAGGGCCGAACGCACGCGCAGAACCGCGCCGAAGGTGTTGGTGCGGGGGCGCAGGTGGGCTTTTTCGCGCAGGAATTCGAGGGTGTGGCCCTTTTTCTGCAGGGGGTATTCCTCGGGGTCGGCTGTGCCGAACACGCGGAAACTGTCGGCCTGCACCTCGCAGGTCTGACCTTTGCCCTGCGATTCAACCAGGCGGCCCAGAACGTGGAGCGACGAGCCGGTGGTTATGGCCTTGAGGTCGGCATCGGAGAATTTCTCCATGTCGAAAACAATCTGGATGTTGCGGATGGTAGAACCGTCGTTGAGCGCCACGAACTGAACGTGCTTGTTGCCTCGGCGGGTGCGTACCCAACCCATAACGCTCACTTCCTGGCCGATGAGCGCGGGGTTGAAAATATCGTTGATTTTAATGCGTTGCATATAATGACTGGTTTATTATTGAGAGAATTAGATTTCGGATTGATTATTCAAACGAGCCCATTTTCAGGAAGTTGACTTCTTCCTGAGTCAGATAGCGCCAGCGGCCGCGGGGCAGGTTCTTTTTGGTCAGGCCTGCAAAGTAAACGCGGTCGAGCTTGGTAACGTGGTAGCCGAGGCTTTCGAAAATGCGGCGCACAATGCGGTTGCGGCCCGAGTGAATTTCGATGCCGGCCTGGTTGCGGTCGGTTTCGGTAGCGTAGGATATGGCGTCGGCGTGGATGGGGCCGTCGTCGAGCTCAATGCCGTCGGCAATGCGCTGCATGTCGTCTTCCTCAATGTCCTTGTCGGTCCATACGTGGTAGATTTTTTTCTTGACATACTGCGGGTGGGTGAGCTTCGAGGCGAGGTCGCCGTCGTTGGTGAGCAGCAGAACGCCGGTGGTGTTGCGGTCGAGTCGGCCAACGGGGTAGATGCGTTCCTCGCAGGCGTTTTTAACCAGGTCCATAACGGTGAGTCGGCCGTTGGGGTCGTCGGCGGTGGTTACGCAGTCTTTCGGCTTGTTGAGCAGAACGTAGCATTTGCGTTCGGTGGTAACTACCTTGTCCTGGAACTCAACAACGTCCTTGGGGGTAATCTTGGTGCCGAGTTCGGTAACAACCTGGCCGTTTACCTTGATTTCGCCCTTTTCAATGTATTCGTCGGCTTCGCGGCGCGAGCAGATGCCGGCGTTGGCAATGAATTTGTTCAGGCGGATTTCGCTGTTGGGATCAACTTCGGGTTCCTCGTAGAAAATGCGCTTGGGGCGGGGTGTGAAGCTCTTGCCGGGGCGCTGCTGCTGGCGCGGGCCCTGGGGCTTGTTGTAGCGGTTGCCTCCGGGTCGCTGCTGGTAGCCGCCCTGGCGGTTATTGTTGTTGTTATAGCGCGGGCGCTGCTGGTATCCGCCTTCCTGACGCGGCTGATAGCCGCCTTCCTGACGCTGCTGGTAGCCGCCTTCCTGGCGGGGCTGGCGGTTTTCGTTGCGGTTATTATTATAGCTATTGTAGCTATTATAGCTATTATGGCTATTATAGCGGTTGTTGTTATTGTTGTTATAGCGCGGGCGGGGCTGGTAGCCTTCGTTGCGGTTGTTGTCGCGATAGGTTTCCGGATTGTAGCGCGGACGGTAGCTGCCTTCCTGGCCTTCGGGGCGTTCGTAGCGCGGACGCTGGTAGCCGCTTTGCGGGCGCTGATAGGAAGAGTTGTTATTGTAGCTATTATAGCTATTGTAGCCATTGTTGTAGCGCGGGCGCGGCTGATAGGGACGCTGGGGGCGGCCTTCTGACTCGTTGCTGTCTGATGAATAGTTGGAGGTGGAATCGTTACCGTAAGACACTTTTTCGAAACGTGAGTCGGTTGATGCTGAGCCGTCGGCATTGCTTGAGCCGATGCGTGGGCGCTTGGGGCGCTTGATTTCGCCATTGGAGTTAGTTTCCATGATGCTTGTTGGCTTAGAAATGGGTTTGAAGTAAAGTTATTAGTTATGAGTTTCCCGGCGTCTCACCGGGTAGTTTTAAGAATTCTTTTTAGTGAATGCAAAGGTAAGAAAAATAATTATTCCTTACAAGAGTTTAACAACTTTTATAGTCGTTAGGTTCGCCGGGCTCGGGGCGGTAGTCGTAGTTATTGCGCAGAGCCTCAAAGTCGGCCGGCGCGGAGAGCAAAGCCGCAGTGTCGGCTATGGGGTTATACGACGCCGCAATGGCGTCGAGCAAGGGCTTGTCGGCCACCGGCGGCAGCTCAATGTCGAGGCGCGGATCTATGGCTCTCAGGGCCATTGCTGTGGCGCGTTGTTTGCCCTCCAGGGAGTAGCCGGCAATGTGGGGAGTGGCAACCGAGCAGTAGCCCAGCAGTTCGCGCGAAATGTTAGGCTCGCCTTCCCAGCAGTCTATGGCGGCGGAAACCTGCCCGTTTTTCAGCGCTTCAATCAGCGCGGGGGTGTCGACTATGGCTCCGCGGGCTGCGTTGATAATCAAAGGCTTGCGGCGGCATTTGGCCAGAAAATCGGCGTTAATCAGATGCCGCGTGGATGAGTCGAGCGGCGTATGAACGGTGATAACGTCGGCCTCGGCGGCGAGAGTTTCGAGCGGAGTGTCAAGGCCCAGGGGCGGGTCGTTGAGCAGGGTGCGGAAGCCGTTGGCCTGCGCCCAGCGGTTCACTATCGAGCCGACGTGGCCAACGCCGATAATGCCGACGGTCAGCGCCTGCGGCCGCACGGCCGATATGGTCGACAGAACATATTGCGCAACGGCCGGCGCGTTGCAGCCCGGCGCGTTGTCGACTCGGATGCCCGCCCGGCGGCAGTAGTCAAGGTCTATGTGGTCGGTGCCTATTGTGGCGGTGGCTATGTGTTTCACCCGCGAGCCGGCCAGCAGGTCGGCGTTGCAGCGGGTTCGGGTGCGGATAATCAGCGCGTCGGCGTTTCTGACCGCCTGGGGGGTAAACCCCTCTGGGGGCAGGTAGGTCACCCTGTGGCCAAGCGCTTCTAACTTGCCGTGGATGAACGGAATGTGGTTTTCAATAATAACATCCATAGGCAATGGCGAAAGCAATGGTCAGCAGCAGTGCCGGCCAGCCGAAGCGGCGGGTGGCGGCAAACTGATTCACCCAGTAGGCCGACGAAAGGTTGATGAGCGACAGATAGTCGGCGCCGTTGGCCGAGTCGATAACGGCCATGAGAATCGAGCAGACTGTCAGCGACATCACCGCCAGATTGCGGGCGCGCTGTTTGGCGGGATAGCCGTAGACTGTCAGGAACATCGACAGCCCGAACATAACTGCCGGAATGGCCGCGATGAGGGCCGGAACGTTGAGGTCGGTAATCCATTTGCCGTTGTAGAGCTCTATCAGGCGCAGCGGGTTGTAGATTCCGAAGCCGGCAAGGATTATCAGCGGAGTGAGCAGCCCGAGCACCGATGCCACGAACCCGCGCATGGAAAAGGCGCGAACAAACATCAGCTCTATCATCAGCGCGCCGGCCAGCAGCAGGAAGCAGCGGGCCCCGAGAGCCCCGATGCCGCAAATGAGCATGATGAGGAATATCAGGCGCGTCAGCGAGCGCTGCTGAAAGCAGAGCATCGCCCCGACGCTGGCAATGAGCGCTATCAGGGCGAGCAGCGTAGAGGTGAAGCTCGGAATCACCGCGGCCTGCAGAATCATGAACAGGCCGATAAACGGAAAGTTCGACCCCTTGAACAGGCCGCGCCACTTGATTTGATACACGCCGAAAGCACCGATGGCGGCCGACATCAGCCCCATTATCCATTGGCTCGAACCGGTGTCAATCATTATGCCGAGCCCTGCAACGGCCAGCACAATCGACGCCACCGGACCGAGCAGCGCGGTTTGAAGCAGTGAACTTCGCTCTCTGCGCATTAGCCGATGCCGGAATCAGAGGTTCATCAGGTCGCGAGCAATGTCGCGGCGGTAGTATTTGCCGTCGAAATCGAGCGCTTCGATTGCGGCAAACGATTTTTCGGCTGCCGAGGCAATGTCCGCACCATAGGAGGTTGCGGCGATTACGCGGCCGCCGGAGGTTACCAGGCGCCCGTCGGCATCCACAGCCGTGCCGGCATGGAACAGCAGGCTCTCGCCGGCGTTTTCAAGGCCGCTGATGGCCTTGCCTTTTTCGTAGCTGCCGGGGTAGCCGCCGCTCACCGCCATAACGGTCACTGCCGTGCGGGGGTCTTCGTTGAGTTCCATGTTGCCCAGATTGCCTTTGGCAACGGCTTCGAGCAGCGGCAGCAGGTCGGAGGCCACGCGCGGCATAACGGCCTCGGTTTCGGGGTCGCCCATGCGAACGTTATATTCAATAACCATCGGTTCGCCGCCAACGTTGATAAGGCCCAGGAAAATGAAGCCGCGGTAGTCGATGCCGTCGGCGATGAGGCCGTCGATGGTGGGTTTCACGATGCGTTCCTCGACTTTCTGCATGAACGTTGCGTCGGCAAACGGAACGGGGCTCACCGCACCCATGCCGCCGGTGTTGAGGCCGGTGTCGCCCTCGCCGATGCGCTTATAGTCTTTGGCCACGGGGAGTATGCGGTAGCCGCCGGCGCCGTCGGTCAGAACGAACACCGAACATTCTATGCCGCTGAGGAATTCTTCGATAACCACCGTTGCCGATGCCTGGCCGAACATGCCGCCGAGCATTTCGCGCAGCGAGGCTTTGGCTTCGTCGAGGTCGGAGATGATGAGCACGCCCTTGCCTGCGGCGAGGCAGTCGCCTAAGAGAACGTATGGCGGGCGCAGGGTTTCGACGAAACGGCAGCCCTGGTAGGCGGTTTCGGCGGTAAAGGC
>CAMWSP010000103.1 GCA_947176935.1 uncultured Porphyromonadaceae bacterium
TGAAAGATATCAAGCCTCCGTTTACCGCAATCATGGGCGGCTCGAAGGTTTCCACCAAGATCGGTATCATCGAAAACCTCATGGACAAGGTCGACAACCTGATTCTTTGCGGCGGCATGACCTACACCTTCGCTAAAGCTATGGGCGGCAACGTTGGCAACTCGATTTGCGAAGCCGACAAACTCGACCTGGCTCTCGACATCATGAAGAAAGCCAAAGAAAAAGGCGTTAACCTCGTGCTCGGCACCGACTGCGTGGCCGCCGACGCATTCTCCAACGACGCCCACACCCAGATTTGCTCCGTTATGGACATTCCCGAAGGCTGGGAAGGTCTCGATGCAGGCCCCGAAAGCCGCAAAGCATTCGCCGAAGCCATCCTGCCCGCCAAGACCATTCTCTGGAACGGCCCTGCAGGCGTGTTTGAATTCGAAAACTTCACCGCCGGCTCGCGCGCCATTGCCGACGCCATCGTTATCGCTACCAAAAACGGCGCCTTCTCGCTCGTTGGCGGCGGCGACTCAGTTGCCTGCGTCAACAAGTTCGGTCTGGCCGACGAAGTGAGCTACGTTTCCACCGGTGGTGGCGCTCTGCTCGAAGCCATCGAAGGCAAGATTCTCCCCGGCATCGCCGCCGTAAAATAACCCCCTCTTGTATATCCAATAAATAGGTCGTGCCCTACCGGCACGACCTATTTACTTACTACGCCCCGAAGCACATGTCATATTTTTTGATTAAAATTTGATTATTCAGTTTTTTATTAGTAATTTTGCATCGTTTTAAAGCATATCTAAAATGAAGCAAAATCAACAATTCAACATAGCCGGCATACCCATTCAGCTATTGAAGCGTTCCCCCGAAAAAATGACAGGACTCAATCTGGGAGAAAAACTCTCATTTGAGTTCTACGACGGCATATTTAAGGGAATGAATATGCTGTTTGTTAAGCCCAAAGGAAAGAATCCTACCCCACGGAAGTGCGAAATTGTGGCCGGAAGGCTGTCGCAATTATTCCATGTACCGGTTGTGTTCATCTTGTTGCCCGGCCCTACTTATGAACGGCAACGGCTCGTGGAAAAAGATATATACTTCGTTATGTCTGACAAGTATGCCAACCTGCCGATGTTTGTGGCATTAGAGCGGGTAACTTCCCGCAAAATGCCTGATAGATTAACGCCGGTAGCTCAATACCTTCTGCTATATCATCTGCAAATTGAAAGCATCGAAGGAAAGTCTATACGGGCTATTGCCTCCATGATGCCGTATTCTTACGAAAGTATTGCAGTTGGCCTGACATGTATGACCGACATCGGGCTATGCGAAAAAGTAAATATTGATTGGCGCACAAAAGCCTTCAGATTCAAGAGCGCCGGCAAGCAGCTTTGGAAAGATGCTGAAAAATTTCTTATAAATCCGGTTGAACGACGTTACTTCTGCGACAGCATCCAATCTTCACAAACATTCCCAATCTGTGGAATTAACGCCCTGGCACACTATACTATGTTGAATCCCGATTCAGAACAATGGATAATGATGAGCGCCAAAGAATCGCGGGAACTTATCAATGGTGGAAACATAGTCAATCCAAATGAGTTTGATGGGGCAGTCGTAATCGAAACATGGAAATATCCGGTGGTTTCACGTTTGCAGTCCTCTCCTCAATGGGTCGACAAGCTCTCGTTAGCGCTATCTCTCCGCGATGACGACGATCCGCGTGTGGAAGACGAATTAGAAAATATGATAAACAGCATCCAGTGGTAGGGCTCGATAAATTTAAAGAAACATTCGCCGAATTCGCTGATAATTACGTAATAATTGGCGGCACGGCCTGTGAAATTGTTATGACGGGAACCACTGTAAAGCCCAGAGCTACCCATGATATTGACATCATTGTTATAACCGAAACGATGACCGCCGACTTCGGCAATCGGTTCTGGGATTTTATCAAGGAAGCAGGCTATCGGCCTGAACGCAAGAAGACAGAAGATGGTGAGCCAACGAAATATGAACTGTATCGGTTTGTTGAAGGCAAGGATGGCTATCCGGAAAAGATCGAATTACTCTCCAGGCATCCAAACATACTCGGAGAGCCAAAAGGCCTCGTTACTGAGCCGCTGCCCATTTCCGACGATATATCAAGTTTGAGCGCCATAATAATGGATGATGATTTCTACCATTTCACCATCGCTCACAGCAAGCTGACAGATCAAGTTCGCCACGCCCTGCCGATTGCTCTTATAGCTCTTAAATGCAAGGCTTACCTCAATCTTTTGGCAGACAAGCAAAGAGGTAAGCAGGTTAACAGTCGCCACATAAAGAAACATCGCTCGGATGTTCTCAAAAATGCAGTTTTGATTGAGGAGTCACCGGTTAATGCTCCTGAGTCCATCGTGGAATGCGTTCACGATTTTGTCAGAGCCATACGCAGCGAATCGGACAAACTGATACCCGCGCTTGCCAAAGCGCTTGACTCCGAACCGGAAATCATCAATCAGCTGCTTGACCAGCTAGATAAACTTTTCGTTTCTGAGCAATGAGAATACAATATGCCTCAGATCTGCATCTGGAATTCGCGGAAAACGCCCGATACATAAAACATAACCCAATGGAAGTTGCGGGTGATATTCTTGTTCTTGCCGGCGATATCGGATATTTAGGTAGCCAAGACTTTGACCAACATCCATTTTGGGACTGGGCTTCCGAGAATTTTCAGCAAGTCATTATGGCTTTGGGCAATCATGAGTTCTACCAATTTTTCGACATATCTACCCTCGGAGATGGATATAAGCACCAAATTCGCCATAATGTAGCTGCGTACTACAACGCAGTGGTAAACATTGAAAACACGGATATTATCGTTTCTACGCTTTGGTCACATATCCCGCTGAAAGAAGCGGCCCACACAGAGCAAGTCATATCTGACTTTCATAGAATAATCTATAGTGGCGATTTATTGACCTTTGCAGATTTCAACAGTGAACATCGACGTTGCCTTGATTTCATCAAGTCGGCCGCAGCCAAAAGCCATGCGGACCACAAGATTGTGGTAACACACCATGTGCCTTCTTTCAGGATGCTGAATCCCCGATTTAAAGAAAGTACCGCCAACGGGGCTTTCATCGTTGAATTAGAGGATTATATCCAATCAACCGATATAGAATATTGGATTTACGGCCATTCCCACTACAACGTTAACATCCGAATCGGCAATACACTATGCTTATCCAACCAACTCGGATACGTTTCCCAAAACGAACACCTCTCTTTTCAGAACGCGGCCATAATAGAACTTTAAGAGTTTGTAGTATGAAGAATTATCGTTAACTTTGCGCCTCTAAAAAAAACGAAACCCGATAGCTCGACAGGTCATAGGCTACCGGGAATCAGCGTTGCAAAGTTACTAAATTTTCATAAAAACCTATTTTTTGTAAGATGACAAAGGTGCAGAAATTGAAGAGATGCAACTGGGCGCTGGCGGTTCTTCTGCCAATCGTTCTCGCATCAAGCATTCAACTGGAGGCCACCTCAAGCGGCGGCCGGTTGCCGGTGATTCTCCACTTAATCGCAACCGTGCCTTTCATGTGCCTGATTATATGGCATATCTACCTCCATTTCCAATGGAAAAAGTGGCTCACAAGGTTCAGCAAGCTCAAGGTCCCCACCCGCATTCTCTGGTGGCTTTATGCCCTGACATTTTTATCCGGCCTGGCAACGTTCATCCACTGGCTGATTACGCAAGCCCACGGCCCGCTGGGCGGAATTCACGGTAAAATCGGCTTCCTCATGATAGCCTTCGCCATCGGCCACGTCATTAAACGTAATAAATACTTCCGCGCCAACCGTTAGAGTTTGAGCAGGGGGCCAAGGGGCATACGGCGACCCTGGTGCCACACATTGAGTTCCAGGTGGCCATCGGCGGCTGTGCGCCCCAGGACCTGGCCGGAGGTGACGCGGCGACCCGGAGCAACGGAGGCATCGGCCAGTCCGCCGACTATGGAGAGGAAATCATTGGAGTGCTGAACCGAAACATAGCTGCGACCCGTGGCCGCATCGGTGCGCACATCCACCACAATACCGTCCTGAATAGCCAGCACAGGCGCTCCGCCCGAAGCCAGCAGCTCCGACTCGGAGCCCTCGGCCAACGCCGCGCCAACAACCGGCGAGCGGAAAAGCATGCCCTCGGCCACTATAGGCGACAGCACCGACAGAGTGCCGCGCTCGCGCTCGAGCCAGCTCTCAACAAAGGCGCGCTCGTTGGCGGTGGCGGTCATAAGCGTGTCGGCCAGCTCGGCAGGCGCCTCGGGCGTTGCGGCATTGACCGAGTCATGCTCGCAGAGCAGGCTGACGATGTTGAGCAGATAGGCATTCTGCACCTCGGCGGCGGCCAGCAGGGAGTCGACGCGCAAGGTATTGTCGACCGCCGAACGCCGCTGCTCGGGGCGCATATAGCCGGGCAGCAGGTAGGAAACCGGCGACCACACAACAACACAAACAACCAGCGCCGCAATGGCGGCCACACAAAGCGCCGACAAACCCCACACCTTGGCGCGGGTCAGGTGCATGGTCCAGACGGTGTTGAGCGTATTGTCGTTGACAAACACCAGCCGGTATCTTTTCCTGGTCTTAAATTTTTTCATCTTCACCCGCAAATTTAAGGAAAAATGTCGGCGCATGCAAAATTTTGCGTAACTTTGCGGATATGAACAGCAAGGAACAGATTCTTCACGATGCGGTCGAGCGCCTGAGCGAAGGCGTTGGCCGACGCCACCGCCGCCCCTCGGTAGCCCGTCTGGCCGAGGCCGTAGCGCTGATTAAAGCACTGATATTCCCGGAGTTTTTCGACGATTCCGTTGCCGACGACTCCATGCGCCGCTATGCCATCGGAGTGAACGCCGACAAGCTCTACGCCATTCTCTGCGAGCAGATTGCCCGCGTCGGCGACAATCTCGACGCCTCGGCCCTGGCCCTGGAATTTATCAGCGAACTGCCTGAATTGCGCCGCGTGCTGCTGACCGACGTCGACGCCGTCTATGCCAACGACCCCGCGGTCGACAACCGCGGCGAAGTGATTTTTTCCTACCCGGTGGTGCACGCCATGGTCCACTATCGCACGGCCCACGCGCTGCTGCTCAAGGGAGTGCCTGTTATTCCGCGCATAATCACCGAACTGGCCCATAGCGCCACCGGCATCGACATCCACCCCGGCGCCACCATAGGCGAATACTTCGCCATCGACCACGGCACCGGCGTTGTTATCGGTCAGACCTGCATTATCGGCAACCACGTTACGCTCTACCAGGGTGTTACCCTCGGCTCCAAAAACTTTGAGTTCGACGACGACGGCCACCCGCTGTCGCTTCCGCGCCATCCGATAATCGAAGACGGCGTTACAATCTATTCAAACGCCTCGGTGCTGGGACGCATAACCATCGGCCGCAACGCCGTTATCGGCGGCAACGTGTGGGTCACAACCAACGTGGCCCCCGGCGCCAAGATAGTCCAGAAGCGCTGATTCAAAGCGGAAATTCCGCTTCCAGAGCCTTGAGGGCCGCCAGATTCTCGGCGCCGAAGCGGGCTATGGAAGCCTCCACCTGCTGCAGCGAGCGCCGCTGCATGGAACCGGACTTGGAGTAAAACTTATCGGCATAACACACAAGGCGCTCCAGGCGCGTTTCAGGCACCAGCGGCGGAATGCCCACCCCGGTGTGGCGCTCGGCTACGCGCGCTGCCCATTCCGGCGCCCCCTCGCGCCGCAAAATCTCCGCCCCGAGTGGCCCGTGGCTGATATAAGGTGCCGACCCGGTGCAATGAATCGACGGAGCCGAAGTCAGAAAAATGCCTATATCGTGAAGCATGGCCGCGGCGCGAACCTGCTCCGCATCCAGCTCCGGCGCCGACTTTTGGCGCAGCTCCTCGGCCAGTTCGGCAACCGACTGCGCATGGCGCATATAAATATCCCGAAGGGGGGTGCCTTCGGGATAATATTTATCTATAATAGACTGATAGTTCATTCTACAATGGTGTTCCAGCCGTGGGTGTCGGGAGCGTCACCGTTCTGAATAGCCTGAAGCCGGTGGTAGAGCTCGGTAGTCACGGGGCCGGGCTGACCGTCGCGGCTGATAACGTATTTCTTGCCGGTGTCGATATCATCGATTTCGCCTATGGGAGAGGCCACTGCGGCGGTGCCGACTGCGGCAGCTTCGCTGATTTCGTTGAGTTCGTCAACCGTTATATGGCGCTGCTCAACCTTCAGGCCCATATCCTCGGCAATCTGCATCAGGCTCTTGTTGGTAATCGAAGGCAGAATCGATTCCGAAGCTGGAGTGATGTAAACGCCGTCCTTAATGGCTATGAAGTTGGCCGGGCCGCATTCGTCGAGATACTTCTTCTCCTTGGGGTCAAGGAAAAGCACTGCCGAATAGCCCATTTCGTGAGCGTGGTGGCTGGCAAGAATGGAAGCCGCATAGTTACCGCCCACTTTCCAGCGGCCGGTGCCTTTGGGGGCCACGCGGTCATACTCGCGCATAATGCAGATGTTCGTGGGCTTGAAGCCGGTTTTGAAATAGGGGCCTACGGGCTGCACGAAAACAATAAACTGATATTCCGTGGCGGCCTTGACGCCAACCTGCGGAGTCAGACCGATTTCCACCGGGCGGATATAGAGCGATGCGCCGGAACCATAAGGAGGAACAAAGCGGGCATTGGCCTTGACCACGCGCTTCACCATTTCGGCAAATAGTTCGGCGGGCACCGGCTCCATCATCAGGCCGCGAGCCGAGTCGGCTATGCGGCGGGCATTTTCCTCGAGGCGGAAAATGCGGATTTTGCCGTCTTTGCCTCGGAAGGCCTTAAGACCCTCAAAGCATTCCTGGCCGTAGTGAAGCGACGTAGCGGCCATATGGATGTTCAGATATTCGGAGGTCGATTCTTCAATCGGACCCCACTGGCCGTCCTTAAACGTGCAGCGCACGTTAACGTCGGTCTGATAATAGCCAAAGGGAAGCTTTGACCAGTCAATTTCAGGAGTTTCCATATTTAATTGTGTTGGTTAGACACCGCAAATATACGAATTTTTTTCTAATATGCAATGCGGCCGGGCGCTTGAAGCGTCCGGCCGCATATTATTTGGTTTTCGGGTTATCAGAGGGCGGGGCCGGCGATTACCAGAGCCTTGCCTGCGGGGTTGTTTTCAAACTTCTTGAAGTTATTGATGAACTTCTCTGCAAGCATGGTGGCTTTCTTCTTCCATTCTTCGGGATCAGCGTAGGTGTCGCGCGGATCGAGAATCTTGGGATCAACGCCGGGGAGTTCGGTGGGCACGGTGAAACCGAAAATGGGAATCTGCTTGGTGGGAGCGGTGAGGATAGCGCCGTCGAGGATAGCATCGATGATGCCGCGGGTGTCGCGGATCGAGATGCGCTTGCCGGTGCCGTTCCAGCCGGTGTTGACCAGATAAGCCTTGGCGCC
>CAMWSP010000104.1 GCA_947176935.1 uncultured Porphyromonadaceae bacterium
TAAAAAAAGAGTGTATTGATTCAGATATAATCCAAACAAATTCACTCTGGCAGTATCCTAATTTTGTAATGGAGCAGGCACGAAAAGGAACTAGAGCAAAATCAGTGATTGTCCCCAGGGGAACATTATCAGAGTATGCGCTATCATTATCTCCATTAAAAAAGAAATTGGTTCTAGCATTAGGACAACGCAAAGCTCTCAAAAATGCGGACATGTTTATTGCTACTTGTGAAAAAGAATATCACGATATACGCCGCTTTGGATTAACACAACCTGTTGCAATTATTCCTAACGGATTAGATATTCCGAGTCTGCCAGTCGTGGATAAAAAGAAAACAATATTGTTTCTCGCAAGAATCCACAAAATTAAAGGCGTGGATTTACTGATTAGTGCATGGCGGACACTTGAATCTGACAATCGATTTAAAGATTGGAATCTCGTAATTGCCGGGCCTACAAATTCAGATTATGCTAAACAAGTTATGGCTAATGCCCACGACTTGCAGCGAGTATCTTTCGTTGGCGAGAAATTCGATGAAGACAAACTCAAGTTGATGACAGAGGCCTCTATCTATATCTTACCCACACATTCCGAAAATTTCGGAATAACCGTAGCAGAAGCATTGGCCTGCGGCACGCCTGTTATAACTACAACCGGAGCACCCTGGAGTGGGCTGGAAGAATATAACTGTGGGAAATGGATAAACCTCTCAATCGACAATTTGCGAAACGCTCTATCTGCAATGATTCTCAAACCACAACATGAACTCAGTCAAATGGGCGTGAATGGAAGAGAATGGATAAAACACGATTTTTCATGGGAAGAAATAGCGACGCGCACAATCCACTCATATGAATGGTTAATTTCGCCTAAGGACTTTGAGAAACCAGATTGGATACGAATTATTTGACAGGCCACAATAAACCATTATATTGGAGCAAGATGTCCATTAATCGTATTTACCCTTTTTGATTTGCGCATTTATCAGAAAACTTTTCACGAACGTAATATTGCCGTATTGCTCTTTTCCACATACTTCTACTTGTGGCAACTATAACTTAGCAATTATGGATTGAGTGCGCTGTGTCCTCATTTCCTACATTATTATCAGATTTATATAGAGCTGTTTACACGAATTTCATCTAATATGACAAAGAAATCTGTTGGAATAATTACAATTGCAAAAGTCAACAACTATGGCGCTGAGCTACAGGCTTTTGCTTTGCAAAAGAAAATTCAAGAATTAGGTTTTGATGCTGAGATAATTGATTACCTATATTACTCCAATCCTGATTTTAAGAAAGAGAGGGCTTCCAATCCGGTTTATTCAAAAAGCTTTCCTTTGGTAAAGCGACTAAAGAGTTGGCTTTTCCCTAAAATTGAGTGGATTAAAGCTAAGAGATACTCAGAGCAATCAAAGATAAGAAATGAGCGGTTTCGCGACTTCCACACAAGGAATACCAAATTTTCCACACAATATAAGAGCTATTCCGCATTGTATTCTTCCGTTCCTAAATACGATGTATATTGTGTTGGAAGTGATCAGGTCTGGAACCCATTCAGTTACACCTCATTAGATCCATATTTCCTGACTTTCGTTAGTCCGAAAAAGGTTCGATTCTCATACGCCTCCAGTTTTGGAGTTTCGACTATTCCTGAGTATGCAAAAGAATATTTTAGGAATCGAATATCTGGATTGGATTATATATCTGTTCGAGAAAAAACGGGTGTTAATATAGTAAAAGAACTCACAAATAGAGATTCTATAAACGTTGTCGACCCCACATTATTATTGGATACTACAACTTGGTCTTCTATATCTTCCGACGTATGTGTGCCGAATGAAAAATATATTCTATTATATGAGCTTAAGGAAGACCCATCTATTGAGCAGATTGCACAAAGTTTAAGTAAGGAGCGAGGATTGCCCATAATTAGAATCTGTCGAAATTCGTACCGGCAAGATCCTAAAAGATCCCCAATTATAAATATTATGGATGCAGGTCCAGCTGAATTCTTAGGACTAATCAAAAACGCTGAGATAGTTTTGACAAATTCATTCCACGGCACCGTCTTTTCCATTCTTTTTCATAAAGATTTCTATACTATTATATCAAAAGGGAAAAATACTAATTCCCGACAAATTGATTTGCTAAATAACCTTAATCTTGATCGTATTCGATATTCACAAGAGGCGTTTAGTATTGGAAATAATATTGATTGGACAAAAGTAGATTCTAAGCTAACAGAATTGAGAGCTACTTCTATTGACTTTCTTAATACAGCAATAAATTGTGAAAAATAACTTACCGGAACTTTGCGACAAGAGTGCCTGCACTGCCTGCACTGCTTGCTATAGCATTTGCCCAAAGAAGGCTATATCAATGGCAGAGAATGAACGAGGTGAATTACATCCCGTTATTAACTCCGATTTATGCATTGGATGCGGTCTCTGCGAGAAAAAATGTCCTGAACTCAATAACGATAAGTTAATTCGAAATCCCTTACCCGATGTTTACTGTTGTTGGTTAAAAGACAGTAACGCGCGTAAGAATAGCACCTCGGGGGGAGTAGGTTACGCAATCGCATGCGCTATTATTGAAAAAGGGGGACACGTTTGGGGAGCAGCGTATAGTAAGAATCTTGAACCACAATATATTGAGGCTAATACTTTAGATGAATTATCCCCAATACAAAAAACTAAATATGTTCAATGTGCATTAAATGATTCTTTTAAGAGGATCAAAAGTGAACTTGATTCGGGTGAATTAGTATTATTTACTGGCACAGGATGTCACGTTAAAGGGTTGAAATCATACCTCGGGAGACCATATGAAAATCTAATCACTGTTGACTTGGTTTGCCATGGTGTTCCCGGACAGGGTATATTTAGGAAATATATCGAATTTTTAGAAACTCGTTATAACGATAAAATATTATCCTTTGATTTCCGACCAAAACGAGTCTCAGATGGTCAAGAAATGGCCTATTGCTCAATAGCAAATTTTAAAAAGATAGGTACAACTAAGATTGAACAGTTTGAAAATAGTTATTTTTGGGGATTTCAACATAATTTGTTTCTTCGAGAATGCTGCCACAATTGTCAAAGCAATGGCAGGGAACGATATGCCGATATTACAATTGCAGACTTCTGGGGTCTTGGCAAACTCAAACCATTCAAAAAATGGGAAGAACGCACATTGGGTATATCTATGATCTCTTTAAATTCTGAGAAGGGAAAAAGACTCTTTAATACGCTAAGTGACAAATTAGAATATGAGCAACGAAGTATTGAAGAGGCTTGCTGCCGGAATGAATCATATATACAATCTTCCCCAAAATCACCTCGGTCCAACCATTTTTTTGAAGACTACAAAGAATTGACTTGGGAACAATTATCCATCAAGTATTTTACCCCTTCATTAAGAGAGAGAGTTGTGTTTTATTTGCATAAATACACCCCTCCAATTGTTAGCCATATGCTTAAACATTGGCGCAAATGATTCTATGTTGACAGCTATTATACTTACAAAGAACGAGGCAATTCATATTGAACGTTGCATAAAAAATATTGCACCGTTGTGCAAAGAGATTTACGTTGTGGATTGCTTCTCCACCGATAATACTCAGGAGCTTGCTCGCTCGCTTGGGGCCAAGGTCATTGAACATCAATGGCCGGGGAATCAGGCGGCGCAGTTTAATTGGGCGCTGGATAATGTGGAGATTTCTACGGAGTGGATTTTGCGTCTGGATGCGGATGAGTATCTTACGCCTGAGCTGATTGATGAGATTAAGCAGAAGTTGCCGAATGTTCCTAAGGGAGTAAACGGCATTATGTTGCCGCTGAAGAATGTATGGATGGGCAAGCCACTGAAACATGGTGGCGCAACGATTAAGATTCTCCGTCTTTTCCGCAATGGCTACGGCCGCTATGAGCCGCGAATGATGGATGAGCAACTTGAAATTTCGGAAGGAGAAATCTCGGAGTTTGAGCATCCGTTTGCAGACGATAATCTCAATGACCTGAATTGGTGGACAACCAAGCATTTGGGTTATTCCAACCGCGAGGCTGCGGAGTTGCTTGATGTTGAGTATAATCTGTCTGGCCGCGCTGCCGATGGGAACTTGGAGAATTTGAGCAGGGATGCGCGGAGGCGGAGGGAGCTGAAGTTGAAGTATGCGAAACAGCCACTTTTTTGGCGCTCTTTTGCTTATTTTGTGTACCGATACGTCTTTAAATTGGGTTTTCTTGAGGGAAAAGTGGGCTTTCTGCGCCATTTCCTTCAGGGGTGGTGGTACCGCACCCTCGTTGATGCCAAAATTTTTGAGATTAAAAGGGCTTGCGGAAACGACCCTGAGAAAATCAGGCAATATCTGAAAAGTCATTATAACATCGATATATGAAGAAGAAGGTGCTGGTTCATAGTCTGGTGTTTAATCCGGACGGGGTTTCGACGGCTTATCTGTATGGCGATATCGCCACGGCTCTGAAGAAGAACGGGTTTGAGGTGGTGGTTCTGACAACTACGCCACATTATAACCGGGTGGAATCCCAGCTGAAAAAGCAACCGCTGCGGTGGCTGGTGCCGGGGTTTCTGAAACGGAGCGAGCTGAACGGTATTCCAGTTTACCATGTTCCGCAAAAGAAGTTTAAGTCGACCATGCTGAGGCTATGCGGGTTTATTTATTGGCACATCGTGTCGTTCATAGCGGCGTTGTCGATTCGCAAGGTGGATGTGATTCTTTCGCCGTCGCCGCCGCTGACTATCGGGCTGCTCAACGTCTGGCTGGGTAAGCTCAAAGGCGCCAAGGTGGTTTATAACGTTCAGGAGGTATATCCTGATATTCTCGGCAAGGATTCCGGTTTGATTTATAACGTTCTGAGCAGAATGGAACGTTATATCTATAATCATTCGGCGGGCGTAACGACCATTGACCGGGTTTTCTACGACACGATTGTTGGCCGCTTCAAGGACCCGTCGAAGCTTCATATCATACCGAACTTTGTTGATACTGAGATTTATCGGCCGCTCACATCAAAGCCGAATCTCGACCCGGAGCTGTTTATTGACAACGACCATCTGAAGTTGCTCTATGCCGGCAATATCGGCATGGCTCAGGATTGGGACACGCTGATTGCCCTTGCCCGCAAGACTCTTGGCAAACCGATTGACTACTATGTTATCGGCGAGGGTATGATGAGAGATTATCTCGCGCAGAAGATTAAGGAGTTCAATCTGGTCAATATACATCTGCTCCCCTATCAGCCGCGCGAACTGATGCCGCAAATCATTGCGTTCTCCGACCTGCAGTTCATTTTCATGGAGCCGACCATCGCCGCCCAGGGCTTCCCCTCGAAGGTGTATACAATCATGGCGAGCGGCAAACCGCTGCTGGTCTGCTCGCCGGCCAACACTCCCATAGTGAACTTCCTATCGGATATAGGCTGCGCTAAAATCGTTACCCACAGCGATGTTGAAGCCAAGGCCGAGGAAATCTGCTCATGGCTCGACAATATCTCGCCGGACCAGCTGGCGGTAATGGGAAGCAAGGGCTTGAAGGAAGCTCAAGAAAACTATTCCAAGGAAGTCGTTACCAACAAATATTCAACTTTGGTTAACTCACTGTAAGCAAATGAAAATACTAATCACCGGCGTTCATGGCTTTGTAGGCTCCAACCTGGTCAAAGCCCTAAGTGACCGCAATGAGATATATGGCCTGGACATCGTGGCGCCCCAAAAAGACGGTGTAGTCAAGACCTTTTCCTGGTCTGACTTAGACAACGGCAGCATTCCCGAAGTTGACGCAATCATTCACCTTGCAGGCAAGGCCCACGACACTAAAAACAAGTCGGCCGCCGACATATATTTCAAAGTCAACACTGACCTGACAAAGAAAATTTTCGACTACTTCAGCAGCCACGACGGCATTAAAAAGTTCATTTTCTTCAGCTCCGTCAAGGCCGCCGTCAATAAAGTTCCCGGCGACGTTCTGACCGAGGATGTAACCCCCAGTCCGGTCGGGCCCTACGGCGAAAGTAAGGTCAAGGCCGAAGAATACATTCTGAAATGCCTCGGCGATGCTCCCGCAAAATATCAGGGCTGCGACGTTATTATTCTCCGCCCGTGCATGATTCACGGGCCTGGCAACAAAGGGAACCTCAACCTGCTCTATGGAGTGGTTTCCAAACGCATTCCGTGGCCTTTAGGCGCATTTGAAAACAAGCGCACGTTCACCTCAATCGACAACCTATCGTTCGTTATTGACCGTCTGCTCCACACCAACGTTGAGAGCGGCATCTACAACATGGCCGACGATGATGCACTGTCGACCAACGAGCTCATCGCCGTTATGTGTCAAGCCATGGGCCGGAGTCCCCACATTCTGCGAATCAGCAAAGGGCTGATAAAATCCACCGCCAAACTAGGCGACTATCTGCATTTGCCGCTCAACACCTTCCGCCTGGAAAAACTGACCGAGAACTACGTTGTTTCCAACCGGAAAATCAAGCAGGCGCTCGGCATCGACTCCATGCCCGTCAAGGCCACCGACGGCCTGACCTTGACCATTAAAAGCTTTCAGAACAAATAACGCACAGCTATGATTTACGCTCTGATTCTCATTGCACTCGTTGGCATTGAACTGATTTACTTTTACTTTGCCGATAAGTTCAACATTATCGACAAGCCGAACCTGCGGTCGTCGCACACGGCGATTACGCTGCGCGGCGGCGGCATCATATTCCTTTTCGGCGTGTGGCTCTACGCGGCTGTTTTCGGCCTGCAATACCCCTGGTTCATCTTAGGGCTGTCGCTGGTCGGTCTGGTCAGCTTTGCCGACGACGTCAAGTCGCTGCCCGACAGCGTGCGCCTGGTCGTGCAGTTCGCCGCCATGTTCCTGATGTTCTACCAGCTCGGCATTCTCAATCCCCGGGACTGGTGGATAGTTCTCATAGCGCTGATAGTCTGCGTGGGCATTATCAACGCCTATAACTTCATGGATGGCATCAACGGCATTACCGGCGGCTACTCGCTGGCCGTTCTGCTGCCGCTGATATACCTCAACACCAGAATCGACTTCGTTGCTCCGCAGTATCTCTACGTGGTCGGCCTCAGTCTGCTGGTTTTCTGCTTTTTCAACTTCCGCACCAAGGCCAAATGCTTTGCCGGCGACGTAGGCTCAATCTCCATATCGTTCATTCTGCTCTTCGCTCTCGGCCTTCTGATGCTCAAGACTCAGAACTTCGCCTACATAGTGTTTATTGCCGTTTATGGCGCGGATACCATCCTTACCATCTGCCACCGCATCAAACTCCACGAGAATCTCGGCGAAGCCCACCGCAAGCACGCCTACCAGCTGATGGCCAACGAGCTGAAAATCGCCCACGGCAAGGTGTCGCTGCTCTACATGGGCCTGCAGC
>CAMWSP010000105.1 GCA_947176935.1 uncultured Porphyromonadaceae bacterium
CTCTGTCGCTGGGTCGCGCATCGGCCACCCTTTCGGGCGGCGAAAGCCAGCGCATCAGGCTCGCAACGCAAATCGGCTCGGAGCTGGTCAACGTTCTCTATATACTCGACGAGCCGAGCATCGGCCTGCATCAGCGCGACAATATCCGACTCATCAATTCGCTCAAAGCGCTCCGCGACGCGCAGAACTCGGTAATAGTGGTTGAACACGACCGCGACATGATGCTCGAAGCGGATTGGATTATAGATATCGGCCCCAAGGCCGGCCGCAAGGGTGGGGAGGTGGTCTATCAAGGCACTCCGAAGAAAATGCTGAAAAGCCGCACCCTTACAGCCGACTACCTCAATGGCACAAAGTCTATTCCCGTGCCCCAAACGCGCCGCCCCGGCAATGGAAAATTTCTTGAAATCAAAGGCGCAAGAGGCCATAACCTGAAAAACGTTGACTTCCGGCTACCGCTGGGCACTCTGACTGTGGTTGCCGGTGTGAGCGGGTCGGGCAAGTCGTCGCTCGTCAGTGGCACGTTGCAGCCTATACTGGCCAAGACAATGTATCGCGCGCTGCAAGAACCGTTACCCTACGATTCCATATCGGGCGATGAGAATATCGACAAAGTGGTCACCGTTGACCAGACTCCGCTGGGCCGCACGCCCCGCAGCAATCCCGCAACTTATACCGGTGTGTTCTCCGACATCCGAGCGCTGTTCGTGAACCTGCCCGAAGCAAAAATCCGTGGCTATAAGCCCGGCCGATTCTCCTTCAACGTCAAGGGCGGACGATGCGAAACCTGCAAGGGCAATGGCTATAAGACCATCGAAATGAACTTTCTGCCCGATGTTCTGGTGCCTTGCGAGGAGTGCAGCGGCAAGCGCTACAACCGCGAAACCCTCGAGGTGCGGTTCAAAGGCAAATCAATCGCCGATGTGCTCGATATGACTATCAACCAGGCGGTTGAATTCTTTGCCAATACTCCCACCATACTTAAAAAACTGAAGGTGCTTCAGGAGGTCGGCTTGGGCTATATTAAGCTCGGTCAGCCGTCGAGCACCCTTTCCGGTGGCGAGAATCAGCGCGTAAAACTCGCCACCGAACTTGCCAAACGCGACACCGGCCAGACTCTCTTTATTCTCGACGAACCGACCACCGGCCTGCACTTTGAGGACATCAACACCCTCATGGGTATGATCAACCGCCTGGTTGACCGCGGAAACACGGTGTTGATTATCGAGCACAACACCGACGTTATCAAATCGGCCGACTATATCGTGGATATGGGCCCCGAAGGAGGCTCAGGCGGTGGCGAGATTGTTGCCGCAGGCACTCCCGAGGAAATAGCCCGCACCGAATCGCCTACCGCTCCGTTTCTTGATCTTTAAGATAGGTTTCGCAGCAGAGGGCGAGCTCGTCATACCATTCCTGGCCGAAGCGCTCAATCAGCGGCTCGCGAAGGAATTGGTATAGGCGGATTCCTTCGCGGCGTCCTTTAAGTCGCGCCGGCTTGCAGATGTCCCACTTATGGTAGTTCACTGCGGTGAACTTTTCATATTCGGTAACTCTTACGGGGTAGAGCGCACAGCTTATAGGTTTGCGCCATGATGTTTCGCCCCGGCGGAAGGCGCCTTCGAGGGCACACAGGCAAATGCCGTTGGGCGCGTAGCATGTAAAGGCGCAGTTTCGCCCGTCGAGAATGGTCGTTACCAGGTCGCCCTCCTCATCGATATAGCTTACACCCTGCTCCTTGACGAGCTCTATGGCGCGCGGAGCCATATCTTTTTCAATAACGGGAAGTGCGCGGCGGATTTCGCGGCACTCCTTGTCGGTTACGGGCGCTCCGGCATCACCTTCGATGCAACATTCGCCCTTGCAGGCATCAAGATCGCAGCAAAAGAACTCTTCGGCGAGGTCGAGGCTCACCAGTGTGTCTTGTATCTGAAACATAATTTCTTCTTCGGTCATTTTCCTGAGTGAATAACGCCGGTGGCAATCAGCCGGTCATAGCGGGCCGCCGGCGGGCAGTAATAAAGTAGGGCAACGTATTCATTGCCGGTTTCGTAGTGGTCGCCCTCGATTGGATTGCTCGGCGAGCTCGTCACGTATTGATAGTTATATAACCCTTGCTTTAACAGCAGAGTCTTGATATAGGCGCCGATAGTCTCGTCATATACCATACGCGATTCCGGGCCGAGGCTGCGGCCTGTTATATCACCTTCAAGAAAAACGTCGTCGGCCAGTTTGGGCGATTTCAAGGTGAAGTAGACCATCACGTAGTCGGCATTGATATCGGCATCGTCGGCATTCAGCTCGGCCGGGAAAAAGCGGCCGGCCTGATCCTGGTCGTAGGTGTAGCGCGAATCTGCCCGCGGTGAATCTGTCTGAAGCATTGCGCGGTAATAGGGGTCGATATAGTCGATTGACTCAACTCCCATTCCGGGATACTTAATATTGGCAATCTCAAAGCGCCGATATTCGTTACCTGCCGGATAAATCAGCTCTTTTTGATGTTCATAAACAGCCTTTTCCGGCAAAACACTCAAGGGATGCTTTAACTCGCGGCAAGTGTTCTCCTGGCCGTTTTGAATTATCACGAGCTTCAGATCGTTATACGGATTATCGACCCTTGCGCCCTGCAAATCAGCCTTGACCGAGAGCTGCTGGTGCTTATTGTTGTAGTCATAGTCGGTGCGTGAGGTTACGCCCATAGCCAGGCCGGCCGTTCCTTCGTCAACCATGAAGCGGGCCTGCAGAAGTGTTTTCGACGGGTCGTCCTCATCGAACACCTCGACCAGATAATTGCCTGAAACCAGCGGCATCATATCCGGATTCGGCAGGTCGATGTTATAGTGAACATAGTGGGCCAGCGTGCGTTCCGATAGCGCGTAGTCCACCACCTGCGCCTCGTTGAAACCGTTGAGATAATCGATTTCTGAAAGCGATGAAGGCTGCCAGTCGCTGTTGCAGTGCACAAGTCGGTAGCGGAGAAAGCGGTTATCTTCTGCCAGTTCGTCGAAGCTGATTCTTATTCCGGGTTCCTCGCTGTTCAGCCTTACTATCGGCTGCCCAAGCCGGTCGCCGATTCGGAGAACCTGCAGCGACTTGAAGTCGGGGTCGAAAACGGCGGTTGAAGTGTTGCGCGCATTGGCCGACAGGGCCAATATTGCCGGCAGCAGAATGTTAAAAGCCCTCTTCATGCAGAATTCTAACGGCGTCTTTAATCAGGTCAACACACGTCTTGCTGCCCGGTTTGCGAAGGTCGCGGCAGTTGATGTTTCCGTTGTTGGCGGCGCGGAATTTTTCAATCATATTGCTGACGCAAGTGTAGTAGGCCGGTTTATCTGTCGGTGCGGCGTCGGTCATCTCTCCGCAGACTATGGCCATGGCATTGGCCGCTCCGCAGATGTTGCCTGTGCCTCCGACTCCGCTTCCGAGTCCGGCCGTTACGTTAGCTAACTCTTCGTCGTAGGCCATAGCCACGCACTGCGCGCAGTTGTAGCCTTGTTTTCTGAGCTGTATGGCTTTATCTATACGTTCTTCAAGTGTTACCATAATATTTCAGTTTCGCCGCGAGAGGCGAGATATTGGTTGGTTTTAGAGAAATGGCGGCATCCGAAAAAGCCCCTGTGAGCGCTCAATGGCGAAGGGTGGGGCGCCTCAAGAACCAGATGCCTTGAACGGTCAATCAGGTCCGCTTTGCGTCGCGCATGGCTCCCCCAGAGCAGAAACACCAGCCCGGTGCGGCCCTCTGATAGCGCTTTGATTGCGGCGTCGGTCACGTATTCCCAGCCGATGTTGGAGTGCGATGCCGCTTCATGAGCGCGGACTGTCAGCGAATTGTTAAGCAGCAGAACGCCCTGCTCGGCCCAGCGGGTAAGGTCGCCCGAGGTCGGAACGGGAGTTCCTAGGTCGTCGTGAATCTCTTTATACATGTTCAGCAGCGACGGAGGGATGGCCACACCCGGAGCTACCGAGAATGCCAGACCGTTGGCCTGACCTTCGCCATGATAGGGGTCCTGCCCCAGAATTACCACCTTCACCTTTGAAAACGGGCATAGGTCGAAGGCTGCGAAAATCTGATTTGCAGGCGGAAAGATTGTGCGGCTTGCATATTCGCGGCGAACTATCTCTGCGGTGTTGGCAAAAGATGCCGACTCCCAGACCGGCGCCAGCTTTTCCTTCCACTCGCTGTTTATCCTAACGTTCATGCGTTGATTCTTAGTGTTATATTTAGGATGTTGGTGCAAAGGTAAGCAAAAAATGCGAAATATTGATTGAAGTTCGGGAAATTTCCGTAACTTTGTGGTGTTATTATGAGCAACGCAAGAATAATTGAGCTGCCTAAGATTCTCGACGAACGCGGAAACCTGTCGTTTATCGAGGAGTTTCGCCATGTGCCGTTCAAGATAGCCAGAGCATACTGGGTCTACGACGTGCCGGGCGGACAGGGCCGTAGCGGCCATTCGTTCAAGAAAAATTGCGAGTTGATAGTCGCTCTTTCCGGTTCGTTCGATGTTGAGCTCGAGCCGGGCAATGTCGTTTCGCTCAACCGCAGTTACTATGGCCTGTATGTGCCGGCCGGAACGCGGCGTGAGCTCAAAAATTTCTCAACCAATTCTTTGGCGCTTATTTTGGCGTCGGAGCCTTATGATGCGGAGGATTATGTGTATGACAACGATTGACGATTGCCTGCTTATAAACCTTCCGCGCCATCGGAGCGACCGGTGCGGCAACCTGACGGTGGCCGACAATCTGCCGTTCAGCATCAAGCGCGTTTACTATCTCTATGACGTTCCCGGCGGTGAAAACCGCGGCGAGCACGCCCACCGCACCCTTAATCAGCTGATAGTAGCCGCTTCGGGCAGTTTCACCGTTATGCTCGACGATGGCAATAATCGGCGCGAGGTGTTCCTCAATCGCCCGTATGTCGGTCTGCTGATTCCGGCGAGTATTTGGCATCACCTGCATGACTTTTCGTCGGGCGCAGTTGCCCTGGCGCTGACGTCTGACCTCTACGATGAGGCCGATTATCTGCGAAACTACGAGGATTTTAAAAACTTCAGAAACGAACACTATGGAGCAGATTAAATTCCTTGACCTTCAGAAGGTCAACGCTGCCCATGGCGAGCGGATAAAACGCGCTGCCGAGCGCGTTATTGACTCCGGCTGGTATCTGCAGGGCGGTGAAAACGCGTCGTTCGAGGCGGAATATGCCGACTATATCGGAACCGACCACGCCATTGGCTGCGGCAACGGACTCGATGCGCTGCGCCTGATTCTGCGCGGCTATAAGGAGCTCGGCCGCCTGAAGGATGGCGATGAAGTCATAGTTCCGGCAAATACTTATATAGCGTCGATTCTCGCCATTACCGACAATAACCTTACGCCGGTGCTCGTGGAGCCTGATTTGCAAACGCTTCAGATTGACTCTCAGAGGGTAGGGGAGGCGATAACTGAGCGCACCCGAGCCGTGATGATAGTTCATCTCTATGGCAGATGTGCCTTCAATGAGCGGATTGCTGCGCTTTGCAGCGAGCACAATCTTTTGCTTATCGAGGATAACGCTCAGGCCCATGGGTGTATGTTCAACGGACGCCGAACGGGCTCTTTGGGCAACGCTGCCGGCCATAGCTTCTACCCCGGCAAGAATCTCGGCGCGCTTGGCGACGGCGGAGCCGTAACGACCAATGACCCTGAGCTGGCTGCCGTGGTCCGCGCGCTCGCCAACTATGGCTCGCAGAAGAAATATGTGTTTGAATACGCAGGGCTGAACTCCCGCCTCGATGAACTTCAGGCCGCGATTCTGCGCGAAAAACTTCCGCTGCTCGACTCGGAAAACGAGCGTCGCAAGGAGTTGGCCCGCAAGTATATCGCCGGTATAACGAACCCCAAAATCCGCGTGCCGCAAACCTCCGACTGGTCTGCCAATGTGGTTCATGTGTTCCCGATTTTCTCCGATGAACGCGACCGCCTGCAGCAATATCTCGCCCAAAACGGCGTGCAGACCATTATTCACTATCCGATTCCGCCGCATAAACAGCATTGCTACCGGCAATGGAACAACCTCAAATTCCCCATAACCGAACAAATTCATAACCAGGAACTCTCGCTGCCTATATCGCCGGTAATGACCGACGGACAGGCCGAGCGGGTAATAAATCTTTTAAATTCATGGATATAGTACTTCTTATCGTTGGCTTCGTCCTGATTCTGGGCGGTGCAAATTTTATGACCGACGGCTCCGCTGCATTCGCAAAACGCCTGGGCGTTAGCGATTTCGTTATCGGTCTGACCATTGTTTCTATCGGCACAAGCGCCCCGGAATTTATTGTCAGCCTGCTGGCGGCGGTCGAAGGCGCTCCGTCAATGTCTATTGGCAACATCGTTGGCTCCAATATCTTTAACATACTGATAATTATAGGCGTAGTGGCCATTCTGCGACCTATCATTGTGCCCCGGTCCGTTCTGACCGGCGATGCGCTCTGGATGCTCATTTCTTCGCTCGCCATTCTCATTGTTGGCCTGGCTCCCGAACTCGGTGCCGGTCCCCGCATTCTCACCCGCGTTGCAGCCCTGCTGTTTGTTTTGTTCTTTATGCTGTTTCTTCAGAACGCATTGTCCAAACCGGCGGTGGCATCGTCCGAAGGCGACACTCAAATCAAACAGCTGCCGCTTTGGCGCTCGCTGCTCTACCTTCTGGGCGGTCTGATTATTCTCGTTCTCGGTGGTGAATGGTTCGTGGATGGCGCGATTGGCGTTGCCCGCAGCCTTGGCTGGAGCGAGGCGCTGATTGGTCTTACGATTCTCGCCGTTGGCACATCGCTACCCGAGCTGGCCGCTTCGGTAACCGCTGCGCTCAAAGGCATGTCCGGCCTGTCGGTGGGCACTGTTATCGGCTCCTGCATCTTCAATGTTTTCTTTGTGCTCGGCTGTGCCGGTGCTATTGCCCCGATGGAATTCGGCAAAATCGGACCGGTTGACCTGCTCGTTCTGCTGGTCGCCTCAGTGCTTTTCCTGGTGTTCGGATTTTTGTTCGGAAAGAAGGTTATCAAGCGCTGGGAGGGTATAGTGATGGTGATAGTCTATCTGGCATATCTCGTCTACCTTTATGCGAATATTTGAAAATAAATTTGGAAGAGAAACGAAAAAATTGCTACCTTTGTAGGTTGAAAAATCATAACTGAATCACGAAAATATGCTTAATCAGGATCGAATACAGAAGATCAATATCGAGAGCGAAATGAAAGCCGCCTACATCGACTATTCGATGTCGGTGATTGTCAGTCGCGCTCTGCCCGACGTTCGCGACGGCCTGAAACCCGTGCATCGTCGCGTGCTTTTCGGCATGAACGAAATGGGCAACACCTCCGATAAACCCCACAAGAAGTCGGCAAACTGCGTCGGCGAGGTAATGGGTAAGTAT
>CAMWSP010000106.1 GCA_947176935.1 uncultured Porphyromonadaceae bacterium
TTGACTTTCTTCTGATTCTCCTCGCCGCCGAACATAAAGGCGCCGAGCAGGTCGCGAATTTTCAGGCGCACGTCGCCAACGGCAATGTCGTCGATGGTCTGGAACACCGTGAGCTCCGGGTCCAGCAGCGACGCGCTGTTTTGGGCGAAGTAGCCTATCTTCACATTGTGGCCGAGCGTGAGGGTGCCGTCGTGGGTAATTTCGCGCATAATAGCCTTGACCATCGTTGACTTACCCTCGCCGTTTCGGCCGGCAAAAGCCACTTTGTCGCCGCGCTCAATCATAAAGGAAGCGCCCTGAAAAACCGGCTTACCGTCGTAGATCTTGCCAACGCCGTCGGCAATGACGGGATAGCTGCCGCTGCGCGGGCATGGCGGAAATTTCAGGCGCAGGGCCGAGGTATCCTCTTCGTCAACCTCAACGATTTCAAGCTTCTCCAGCCATTTGACCTTGCTCTGCACCTGATAGGTTTTGGAATAAGTGCCCTTGAAGCGCTCAATAAACTCGCGAGCCTCGGCAATCTGCTTCTGCTGGTCGTCGAATTGCTTCTGCTGCTGGGCGCGGCGCTCCTTGCGCAGTTCGAGATAGTGGGAGTATTTGGCTTTATAATCGTAGATGCGGCCCAGCGTCACCTCAATGGTGCGCGTTGTAATGGTGTCGACAAAGCGGCGGTCGTGGCTGATAACCACAACGGCCATCGGACTGTTGATAATAAAATCCTCGAGCCAGCCTATGGACTCGATGTCGAGGTGGTTTGTAGGCTCGTCGAGCAGCAAAACGTCAGGCTTCTGAAGCAGCAGCTTCGCCAGCTCGATGCGCATGCGCCAGCCGCCTGAGAACTCCGACGTGGGGCGGTCAAAGTCCTCACGCTCGAAGCCCAGACCGCGCAGCGCCTTCTCAACGTCTTCCTCGAAGTGAGTCATGTCGATGGCATAGAACTTTTCGCTGAGCGTGGCCACCTCCTCAATCAGCGCCATATAGGAATCCGACTCATAGTCGGTGCGGGTTTCGAGCTCATGGTTGAGGGCATTGATGTGCGCCTCCATTTCATGAAGATGCGAAAACGCCTTCGACGCTTCCTGAAAAACCGTCACGTCATCATTCGTCATCATGTGCTGCGGCAGGTAGCACACCGTGCAATCCTTGGGGGCCGACACGGCGCCGCACGTGGGCTGGCGCACTCCGGCCAGAATTTTGAGCAACGTGCTTTTACCGGCACCATTCTTGCCCATGAGGGCTATGCGGTCGCCGGGATTGATAACGAACGAAACGTCCTTAAAAAGAGTAGTGCCTCCGAACTCAACGGTGAGGCCGTCAACTGAAATCATATCTAATCCAAATGATAGATTAGTAGTCGGAGTCGTCGGGGGATACGGGGCGGGAGGTGAGTTTGCGCCAGACCAGAGCGATGTAGGCCGCAACGAAGGGGATTACCAGCGAGGCGTAGGTCATGACTTCAAGGGTGAAGGGCGACGATGAACTGTTGGCCAGGGTCAGGCTCGACTGCATGTCGGTCAGCGAGGGATAGTAGCTGGTGGAGTTATAGCCCATAACCCAGAAAAGGGCCATGATAACGAGCACCGTGCCGCAGCCAATAATGGCGAAGGCATGGTCGAACTTGGGGCGGATTATAACGCCGATAATTGCAATGAGCACGAGCACCACGCCGATGAGCAGCACAAGGGTGGCCCACCAGAGTTCCATGAGGTTGTTGAGGTAGCCGTTGGGCACCTGCTCGATAACGCCGTCGGCGTTGGCCACGAAAGTCGGGGCCATGAGCATGGCGGCCAAGAAGAGCAGGAACAGGGGCACGAACAAGGCGGAGTTGACGAGCACCTGGCGCGTTAGGCGGCGACGCAGGGTAGAATCGTTGGCGGTGTTTTCGAGCAGGAAAATGGCGCCTTCAATGCGGGCCAGCAGCAGAACCACCAGGCCCAGGAGCAAACACTTGGGCTGCGCCAGGGCTTCGAGGCCGTGGAGCGGGTTGGCCCAGGTGGAGATTACGGGGTTGGCGGGGTCGAGTATGTTCTGACGGTCAATGGTGAATTCGGCGCCGAAAATCATGGTTGCCACGGCAACGCCAAGCAAGAAGCAGCCGAAAACGCCGTTGACGAACAGCAGCACGTCGTAGGCGCGGGTGCCGTAGAGGTTGCCGCGTTTGCGGCGGAATTCATAGCTGAAAGCCTGAACCACGAATGAGAACAGAATCAGCATCCAAAGCCAGTAGGCGCCACCGAAGCTGGTTGAGTAAAAGAGCGGGAAGGAGGCGAAGAATGCGCCGCCGAAAACAACCAGGGTTGTAAAGGTCAGCTCCCATTTGCGGCCGAGGGCGTTGACAACCATGGAGCGGTCGCCTTCGCGGCGAATGCCGAGAAGCATTGACTGACCACCCTGAACAAAAAGCATGAAAACGAGTGCGGCGGCAAGCACTGATATCAGGAACCACCAGTAATTTTGCAGGAACATTATTTTTCGGTATTAACTTTGGTGAAAAGAATGGTGATTTCAGCGAAAAGCAGCATGGTGAACACTGCGGCGAAGAGCCAGAAGGTCAGCTGGACCGACGAGGCCGACAGCGCCGAGATGGCTGCTCGGGTAGGCATGATGTCTTGAATAACCCAGGGCTGACGGCCAACTTCGGCGCATATCCAGCCGGCCTGGGAGCAACACCATGCGGCAACTATGGAGAGCATGCCGATCCAGGAGGCGCCCAGGGTTTTCAGCCAGCGGTCGGCACGATAGGCCAGCAGCAGGGCAACCACGAAGAACGCAACCATGTAGCCGCCGAGCAGAACCATGATGTGGAAGGCATAGAAAGTAAGGCCCACGGGCGGAATGAGGTCGGCGGCATCGGTGTAGTAGCCGTAGCCGAAATAGGGATAGTCGGCGTGGAGGGCGTCGAGGTCGGCCTGCGCGTGGGTTTCGGCGTAGCTCGCCAGTGCGGCGCGGGCTGCGGCACCGCGTTCCATGCGTTCGGCGTAGCTCACGGTGTTGACCGGTTCGCCGTTGACTTCGTCGCGGCCGTCGATAATGTCATAAATACCGGGAATGAAAGCCTTGGAGTCGCCGCGGGCAATCCACGAAAGCGCCCCCGGAAGGCCGATTTTGAACTTGTAGGGGTCAACATCGTTGGCATAAGTTTTTTCGGGATTCAGAATGCCGAAGGCAACCAGTTCGGTGGAGTTGCCGCCGTTCCAGAGGCCCTCCATGGCGGCGAGCTTCATGGGCTGGGTGCGGCTCACGTCAACGGCCGACGAATGGCCTGACATGCAGGTAATCAGAATGCCGGTCAGGCCTACCCATCCGGCAACTTTCACTGCGGGAAGGGCAAAGGCCGTTTCGCGACGGCGGCGCATCATATAGCAGCTGACGCCGATAACGAAGATGCCGCCCAGCGCCCACGACGAGGTCACGGCGTGAATCAGCTTGTTGATAGCCACGGGGCTGAGCGCCACAGACCAGAACGAAGTCATTTCGTTGCGCATGGTGTCGGGGTTGAAGGTCATGCCTACCGGATATTGCATCCAGGCGTTGGCAACCAGAATCCAGAGCGCCGAAATCATGGCGCCGATGGCAGTGAGCCAGGTTGAGGTGAGGTGGAATTTTTTGCTTACGCGCCCCCAGCCGAGAACCATAACGACCACGAAGGTCGACTCCAGGAAGAAGGCAAACAAGCCCTCGATGGCCAGCGGGGCACCGAAAATATCGCCCACAAACCAGGAGTAGTTGCTCCAGTTGGTGCCGAACTCGAATTCGAGAATGATGCCGGTGGCAACGCCGCAAACGAAGTTAACGGCAAAAATCTTGGTCCAGAAGCGAACCAGCTTGTTAATCTGTTCGGAGCCGTTTTTGTAGGCTATGGTTTCCATAACGGCCACGATTACCGACAACCCGAGGGTGAGCGGCACGAACAGCCAGTGATACATTGCGGTCAGGGCGAATTGCCATCTCGACCAGTCAACAACAGAAATCAAATCTGACATTGGTTATGAAGTTTTAATGGTTTGAAATTGCAATAACGGGTTCAGCGGTTTGAGGTGAGCGCGGTCCTTACGGCGCCGGCGCGTTCGGCATCGGTGTCGTAGTCGGTCCGGAGCCTGTTCGGAAAGAACAGCACCTTAAATAAAATAAGCAGAATTGATATTTTCAGGGCCAGAACAATCCAGAGCCTGCGGCCGGTCGGCGAAGCCACGGATTTCCGCAGCGCGTAGGCATAGAACGAGGTTATGCGTCGAATCATCGATTTTTCAGGATTATTCACGATTTTTTGGTTATAACAATATAACGCACGGCAGCGTTCAATTATTTTAACATAACGAAAATTAAAATTTTTAATTCGCGTTAAAATGTTTGGTAATTAGGCCTTTGCGTGCTATTTTTGCACAAAAATTTTTGTTTCGCTATATTCAAATGACTATGACCAACCTTAAAATTATCGCATTTTGTGCAGCCATGTCGGCTGCTCTGACGGGCTGCGCTCAAATGCCTCCCGCATCTGCCGCCGCAGAGGGAATCGTGTCGGCCTATCCTGATTTTACCAAAGCCGCCGAAAGCACCATCAACGGCGTGGTATCCATTAAAAGCTATGCAACTCCCCGCGCCTCGCGCGCCTCTGAATCCGATTATAGTGGCATTGACCCGTTTTTCGACTTCTTTTTCGGCACTCCCCAGCGCCGCCAGCAGCCTCGCCAGCAGCAACAGCAGCCCCGCGAGCAGCAGCTGGGCCTCGGCTCGGGCGTGATTCTCACCTCCGATGGCTATATCGCAACGAATAACCACGTTATTCAAGGCGCCGAACGCCTGCAGGTGACCCTCAACGACAATTCCACCTACGACGCCACAGTCGTTGGCTCCGACGAAGCGACCGACCTGGCCCTGCTGAAAATCGAGGCCAAAGACCTGCCCGTGATTCCCATGGGCGATTCCGACGAACTTAAAGTCGGCGAATGGGTAATTGCCGTGGGCAATCCCTTCGGCCTGACCTCCACCGTAACCGCCGGCATCGTATCGGCCAAAGCCCGCGGCATCGGCTCGTCGTCGCGCGGAGCAATGACCATCGACAGCTATATCCAGACCGACGCCGCTGTCAACGCCGGCAACTCCGGCGGCGCCCTGGTCAACACCAAGGGTGAACTCGTTGGCATCAACGCCGCCATTTATTCCCAAACGGGCAACTATGCCGGCTACTCGTTCGCCATTCCCTCGAGCATCGTCACCAAAATCGTTGGTGACCTCCGCGAGTTCGGCACCGTGCAGCGCGCAGTGCTCGGCATCCGCTTCGGCGAGCTCACCCCCGAGCTGGCCAAGGAAAAAGGCATAACCGGCGTTAACGACGGCATCTACGTTGGCGAAGTAATCGAGCGCTCGGCAGCTTTCGAGGCCGGCCTCAAGGAAGGCGACATCATCGTGGCCGCCGACAATACCCCGGTCCACACTTCGGCCCAGTTCCAGGAACACATGGCCCGCCTGCGTCCCGGCGATGTTGTTAAGCTCGCCTATCTGCGCGACGGCAAGCAGCACATTGCCTCTGCCACCCTGCGCAATCCCGCCGGCACTACCGCCACCACCCAGCGCGGCGACTTCACCGAACTCGGCTGCACTTTCGCCCCCGTTTCCGACGAAGACCTCAGCCGCCTCGGCCTCAAGGCCGCCATCCGCGTCAGCGCGCTGACCGACGGCAAATTCCGCGAAGCCGGAGTGCCCAAAGACCTCATTATTCTCGAAGTCAACGGCGTGCGCATCTCGTCGGTTGAAGCGCTCGAAAAACTCTACGAAAACATCATGGCAGGCTCCGACGACAATAAGGTGCTCTTCATTACCGGCCTTTATCCCACCGGCAAGAAAGCCTTCTTTGCCATCGACCTCACCAACTGATACTCATTCTCTCTTTCTCCTCAAAAATAATTAGTGAGTATATTATCTGAACTAAAAGCGGCCGCCCCGAGAGGAGCGGCCGTTTTTAGTTCAGCTTGCCGATTCGCCGGGAATCAGTCGTTGAGGTCAAGTTTGGAAACGGTCCAGCCCAGGTCGTTGTAGAAAACGAACTCGGCGGAACCGGTGTTCAGATAGCCTTCGCCGGGAATCTGGGACGACATAAGAACATAGCCGAACGGAGTCTTGTCGGTAACTTTCCAGACAAAGGAGCACTGGCCTTTGCCGGCTTCCTTCATTTCCTCGGGGCAGAAAACTTCCTTGCACTTAACCACCTTGAACTGGCACATGAGAACATAAACCTCTTCGGAATTCACGCGACCCAGAGCGGCTTCATAGGCAGCATTCTTGTTTGCCGGGGCCGGAGCGGGAGTTTCCTCAACAGCTTCGGCCATTTCAACGATTTCTTCAACGGTGTCGGCAACTTCCTCAACTACCACTTCTTCAGCTTCCTCAACGGCGGGAGCCGCTACGGGTTTCGCACCTTTGTGGCCAACGGTCATGTAGTCGGGAATGATTTCTGCGTAGTCTTTGTTGGCCTTCAGGTCTTTCAGAATGTCTTTGCGCTTCATATCCGGTTCATCAACAACCAGTTTTGCGCCTGCCTCAGTCAGCGAAACGTTCACGAACCAGTGCTTGATTTCGCGGGTAACGTTCTGATAGCTACCATACCAGCCGCCAACCCACTGGCGCGAAGTAACGTATTCCGTAACTTCATCGGTCGAATAATTGATCATGCCTGCGGCTTGAAGCTGAGCCAGTTTGTCGAGATTCGATTCCGACGACTCGTAATAGCCGGTTTTGAATTCGTCGGCAAGTGTGTTCTTCTGGAAGAAGGCTTCCTTTTCAATCGCCTTTTTAGCGCTTGATGCGGTCAGCGGACCGTCGTTGCTACATGAAGCGGCAGTCAGAGTCAATGCCGCAACAGCAACCATACCAAAAAACTTTTTCTTTTTCATGGTGTGTGATAAAATTAAAAGGTTAATAATGTGGTGAATAATTCCGCCCAAAGTTAAGCAAAAAAATCGAAATCCCCAAATCCTCTCGGAATTAGGGGAGGTCCTCCCAGGTAACGTCGGTGATTTGCTGCTCGGTCTGGGTGGTGGTTGTGGTGGTGGAGCCGTCGGTCGTGGTTGTGCGCACGGTGGTTTCGGTGAATTCCACGTATTCGCCAACGGTGGGGTCTATTTTCTTTTTAGGTTTTGCAGGCTGCTGTTGCTGCCGGCTCTGCTGTTGCTGCTGTTGGTAGCGCTGGCGGTAGGCGTTGGCCTGGTCAGACCAGCGGCGCGACACGCGGATGAGTTTGACGAACGGACCGATAATCAGGAACCATATCGCCAGGAATATACAGATAACGATAAAAGAGGTCATAGGTGGGCAGCCGGATTTGGTAGCGAGAGGTTAGCGGCGGTTAGCCAGAGTGGCTATGGCGCCGTAGAGGAAGTAGATGGCTATGGC
>CAMWSP010000107.1 GCA_947176935.1 uncultured Porphyromonadaceae bacterium
ACGACGAGCTCCGCGCCCTGGCCCGCGAGGAAATCGACGCTGCCGACCAAGCCATTCCGGCCTTGGAGGAGGAAATCAAGCTGCTGCTAATTCCCGCCGACCCCGAAGACGCCAAAAACGCCATAGTCGAAATCCGAGGCGGCACCGGCGGCGACGAAGCCGCGCTCTTTGCCGGCGATTTATTTAAAATGTACACCCGCTACTGCGAGTCCAAAGGCTGGACCGTAGCCGTCAGCTCATTCAGCGAAGGCGCGGCCGGCGGATTCAAGGAAGTGGTGTTCTCTGTGAGCGGCGCCGACGTTTACGGTACCCTGAAATATGAAAGCGGAGTCCACCGCGTTCAGCGCGTGCCCGCAACCGAAACCCAGGGCCGCGTCCACACCTCGGCCGCCACAGTGGCCGTTCTGCCCGAAGCCGAGGAATTCGACGTTGAAATCAACGAGGGCGAAATCAAGTGGGACACCTTCCGCTCAGGCGGTGCCGGCGGCCAGAACGTAAACAAGGTCGAATCGGGCGTCAGACTGCGCTACATGTGGAAAAACCCGGTAACCGGAGTCAGCGAGGAAATACTCATCGAGTGCACCGAAACGCGCGACCAGCCCAAAAACAAGGAGCGCGCCCTGAGCCGTCTGCGCACCTTCATCTACGACCGAGAGCACCAGAAATACGTCGACGACATTGCCTCGCGACGCAAAACCCTCGTTTCCACCGGCGACCGCTCCGCAAAAATCCGCACCTACAACTTCCCGCAGGGGCGCATAACCGACCATCGCATAAACTACACAATCTATAACCTGCCGGCATTTCTGGGCGGCGACATCCAGGAGGTTATCGACAAGCTCACCATAGCCGAAAATGCTGAAAAGCTTCGCAGCGAAACTATCTGACATCCACACCCATAACCCTGACGCTCCGGCCAATGCCGTTATCAACCTCGACCGCAACGGCACCATGCGTCACGACCGCCTCTACTCCGTAGGGTGGCATCCCTGGTGGGGCGAGCCCGACATGGAATGGGTGGAACAGACCGCCGCCGACCCGCGCGTGGTTATGATAGGCGAATGCGGAATCGACAAACTTCGCTCCCCCCTGCCTATCGGGCGCCAGCTGGAAATAACCCGCAGCCACGCCCTGCTGGCCGAACGCCTGGGCAAACCGCTGCTGCTCCACATTGTTGGCGCATGGAACGAAATCATTGCCCTGCGCCGGAGCCTGAAACCCGCGCAGCCCTGGATTATCCACGGCTTCCGCGGAAAACCCGAACTCGCCCGCCAGCTGGTCAACGCAGGTTTTTATCTTTCATTGGGAAAGAAATTTAACCCTCTGGTGCCAGATGTTATCCCCCCGGAACGAATATTTCGGGAAACGGATGATAATTTCTAATTGCTTATATCAGGTTTTTTTCGTAAATTTGCGCCCGAAATTATAGCATTCACCACACAATGGACGAACTCCGGACCCTCAGCAATATCCTCGCCGCAGAGGCCAACGCAATAGCGTCGGTGCCCCTCACCGAAAACTACTCAGCAGCTCTCGACCTCATTCAGCATCAGGTTTGCAGCTTGGGCGGCAAAGTTGTTGCTTCCGGCATGGGTAAGGCCGGACAAATTGCCTCAAACATCGCATCGACCTTTGCTTCGACCGGCATTCCCGCCGTTTGCATCAATCCCGCCGAAGCGCAACATGGCGACCTCGGCGTTCTCCAGCCCAACGACGTGATGCTGCTGATTTCCAATTCCGGACGCACCGACGAAATTCTTCGTCTCTACGAAATCGCCCGAATGCTCTATCCCGAAATCCGGGCAATAGTAATAACCGCCGAAGCAACCTCGCCTCTGGCTCAGACCCCCGACTCTATCGGCCTCTTCACCGGCAATCCGGCCGAAGTGTGCCCCCTGGGCCTCACCCCCACAACCTCCATCACTGCAATGACCGTTATCGGCCATCTGCTCATTGTCGGCATGATGCTCCGCACCAATTTCACTCGCGAACAATACGCCGTTCGCCACCAGGGCGGCTCGCTCGGCGAAAAACTCCGCGACTGCACGCTCCGCAAATGAACCACGGCTACAATCCCTCCGAGCTCCGCGCCGACGATATGGCTATCGCCGTTGTGCGCACCCAATGGAACGAACAGGTAACCTCGCTCCTCGCCAAGGGAGCCACCGAAACGCTGACCCAGGCCGGCGCCGACGTTGAGGAATTCATCGTTCCCGGCGCCATTGAACTGACCTATGCCGCCCAGCGCATCATCGATTCCGAGCGCTTCGACGCTGTGATAGTTCTCGGTTGCGTTATCAAGGGCGACACCCCTCATTTCGACTATGTTTGCCAGAGCGTCACTCAGGGCATAACCTCGCTCAACGCCGACGGCCCCGTGCCCGTTATCTTCGGAGTGCTCACGGTGCTCGACCTGCAGCAGGCCCTCGACCGCTGCGGCGGTTCCGCCGGCCATAAAGGCATCGAAGCCGCGCAGACCGCCATAGCCATGGTTGACTTCGCCCGCCAATTCGATGACTGACACCCTGCGGCTCCCCTGCCGCCTTGCCCCCTCCATAGCTTTTTATCGCGCTCTGGCCCGCCATAACGGGCCGGTTGAAATCTGCTGCGCCGAGCGTTTCGACAAGCGCGTCAAAGCCACCCACCGCTTCGTTATCGCCGACACCCGCGGACCGCTCGAACTCACCATACCCATTGCCAAACCCTATGGACGCACATGGGCCGACACACGCCTCTCCGACCATGGCCGCTGGTGGGAAACCATTCCCGCGGCTCTGGAAAGCGCCTATGGCCGCACACCCTACTTCGAATTCTACGCGCCCGACCTGCTGCCGCTCCTTGCCAATCCCGCGCAATTCGCCTCGGTCGGCGAGCTGAATGCCGCGGTCAATCGCTTCATGCTCCGTGCCCTCGCTCTCAATGACCGCGATGTAAGCTACTCCTTCACTCCCGGCGCGCGCCCCGACGCCGTGCCCGATTTCGAGCCGCAGCCCTATTGGCAGCTACGCGCCGACTCGCTCGGCTTCATCGGCGGCCTGTCAGCCTTCGATCCGCTGTTTAATCTCGGCCCCGAAGCCCAACTCCTACTTTGACCGGCGCATACGGGCCGGAAGAATGCCCATGCGGTCGCGATATTTCGCAACCGTGCGCCGCGCAACGCTATAACCCATCTTCGTCAGAGCTTCGGCCAGCGCATCGTCGGTGAGCGGCCGCTCTTCGCCGTCTACCAGCTCGCGTATGGCGGCCTCTATTTCGCGCGCCGAAGTGGTGTCGTCGGCCGCGCCCGACCGATGGTTAAAAAACGATTTCAGCGCATAAACACCCCACTGCGTTGCCAGCCACTTGCCCGCAACGGCCCTGGAAATCAGCGAAAGGTCCAGCCCCGTGGCCTCGGCAATCTGCCGCAAAACCATCGGGCGGATTTTCTTTTCATCGTCGGCCGACGTAAAAAACGGTGCCTGCAGCTCAACTATTGCCCGACCTATTGCCAGCAGTGTTTCCTGGCGGCGCTTCAGCGCGTCGATGAAGCTGTTGGCCTGCGTTCTTCGGTCCTTGACGAACTTGGCGGCCTCCGGATTCTCCGGGTCTATGGCGAAACTCTGCTCTATGCGCAGCTCGGGCAGCGAATTGGGCAGGCTGACCCATGCGCGCCGCCCGTCGGTTTCAACTATGAAATCGGGCTGCACGGCGCTCCGCGCCAGCGATTGCGCCGGGTCTGACGCATAGGGCGCCCCGGGCTTGGGATTGAGCGTTTTGACCAGTTCGTCGGCCCGGGCCACTCGCTCGGCGTCGAGCCCCGTCAATTCAACTAATTTCTTGAAGTTCCGGCGCGAATAAACGTCGAAAAAATGCCTCACTATTTCCAACGCGTCGCCAACTTCGCGGCGGCCGGAATCAAGGCGTTTGAGCTGCAGCAGCAGGGTGTCGCGCAAATCCTGCGCGCCAACTCCGGCCGGGTCGAGCGAGCGCAGCGTATCGTAGGCCGCACGCAGCTCCGGCTCGGTAAACCGCTCACCCTCAAGCTCCATGTCGGTGCGCAGCTGCGGCAGCGTGCGCGTCAGGTAGCCGTTGCTGTCGAGCGCTCCGACCATATAGTCGGTCAGGCGCCTGACCGAAGGTCGCAGCTCGGTCAGTTCAGCCAGCTGGCTCCTCAGAACCTCGGCCAGCGTTTCGTCGAAATCGGCCGCTTCGGGGCGCTCGACAACTTCTGCCGCCGCAGCGGCTGCGGGCGCCACTGCCGGGCCACCAACGCGCTCCAGCGCCGGATTTTCGGCCAGTTCGCGGGCAATTTCTTCTTCGACTTCCTCGTCGGTTTTCTCAACCAGCCCGACAAGCCGCAACTGCTGCGGCAGCAAGCGCTGACGCAGCAGCTGGTGCTGGCCGAGTGTGGTTGACTGTTTCAACGGCGATGTTTCAGTATATACTGCGCGATCTGAACCGCATTGAGCGCCGCGCCTTTCTTAATCTGGTCGCCCACAACCCAGAAGGTCAAGCCATTTGGATTGCTCAGGTCTTTGCGCAGACGGCCAACGTAGACCGGGTCCTTGCCGGCGGTAAACAGCGGCATCGGATACTGCTTTTCTGCCGGATTGTCGATAACCACCAGCCCCTCGGCCTTTTCGAAAGCGGCTCTCACTTCGTCGAGCTCCAGAGCCCGTTCGGTTTCAACCCAGATGGCTTCGGAGTGGGCGCGCATAACCGGCACACGCACGCACATGGCCGACACGTCGAGACCGGGAGCGTGCATGATTTTCTTGGTTTCGTTAAACATTTTCATCTCCTCCTTGGTGTATCCGTTATCCTGGAACACGTCGATATGAGGGATTACGTTATAGGCGAGCTGATAGGCGAATTTCTCCACTTTCGGCTCCTTGCCTTCGGCCAGGTCGCGATATTGCTGCTCCAGTTCGGCCATGGCAGAGGCGCCGGCGCCGGAAGCGGCCTGATAGGAAGCCACGTGGACGCGACGAATGGGCGACAGGTCGTTGACCGGCTTGAGCGCAACCACCATCTGAATGGTGGTGCAGTTCGGGTTGGCAATGATGCCGCGCGGAGCGTTGAAGGCGTCGTCGCCGTTAACTTCGGGAACTACCAGAGGAACGTCGGCATCCATGCGGAAGGCCGACGAATTATCAATCATCAGCGCACCGCGGGCGGTGATTACCGGCGCATACTCCTTGGAAACGCCGGCACCGGCCGACGTGAAGGCAAAGTCTATGCCGTCGAAGTCCTCTTCGTTATGGGTCAGCTCCTTGACTGTGTATTCCTTGCCGCGGAACTCATAGGTGCGGCCTGCGGAACGCGCCGAGCCGAAAAGGCGCAGTTCGTCGATGGGAAACTCTTGTTCGGCCAGCACTCTGAGAAACTCCTGGCCAACGGCGCCCGAGGCGCCAACTATTGCTACTTTCATTGGTTATTATTGATCTTATTAGTCTAATTAGTCTTATTTTTTGGCTGCGTTGCCTGAAACTCTTTCAGATATAGCGGCACTGAATAGGCAGTGTCCAGGAAGTCGCCGGCGCGGAATGCCTTTTCGCTCAGTGCCAGCATGTCGGCGGCCAGCGGCTGCACTCCCTCAACCCACATGGCGTTGGGATGCTTGATAACCTCGCGCGCCTTTTCAATGCCGTTGCCCATAAAGAGCAGCGGTCCCTGGTCAAGCAGCTCGCCATAACTCTCTGCGGTGAGAATCAGCGGCTGAGTGGGCATCAGCTCCTTGAGCCACATGTCGAGCACGCAGGTATAAACCTCCATGCGCCGCGCGTCAATCATCGGCGCGAAGCGGCTCTCCAGATTGATGCCGTGGTGGTTGAACATAACGTTCGTGGCCATGATTTCGAGCGTTTTCACTCCTATGAGCGGAACATCCAGCGCATAGGCCAGGCCCTTGGCCTCGCTCAGCCCGATGCGCAGCCCCGTATAGCTTCCGGGACCGATGCTGACCGCCACGGCCTCGATTTTCCGCTCCTGGCGGCGCGCCTCTGCGAGCGCTTCCTTGATGAATCCGCTCAGAACCTCGGCGTGTTTGCGTCCGCTGCGCTCCTCATAGTTGGCCAGCAGCGCGCAGTCGCCCGTCAGGGCAACCGAGCAGGCTTCGGTCGACGTTTCGATGTTGATTATATTAGCCATTTTCGTAGTGTGATAACGTTGCTTTCAGCTGCTCGACGAGCATGGTTTTCAGCTCGGGAGGACCAACTACCTCTATGTCGGGCCCCAGGCCCATCAGCTCGCGCAGGAAGTCGGGCGTCAGCAGCAGTTCATATGTAAAAATTGAAAAATCGTCGTGAATCATTTCCTGCTGCGACTCGTGCAGCGGAAGCGCGCGCAGATATTTGGCCTGACGCGCTGTGGTTTTCAGGGTTACCCGCCGCGGCTGCTGCTTGTCAACAACAATGCCGAAGCTGTATTTGAAATACTCCTTGGGGTCAAACGTGGGCGGCATTTCAAAGGTGGTGCTCGTCAGCTCGGCGTCGGCTATGCGGTCCAGGGCGTAGGTTTTGAGCTTCCCTTCGCCAACGTTGCGGCCCGCAACATACCAGCGCTGCCTGAACAGCTTCAGCAAATATGGCTCCAGCTCTATGCCGCGCGTTTCTATGCTGCGGTAAAAGGGCCGGTAGGTAAATCTCACCACCTTGCTCTCCTTGATGGCTTCAATCATCGGCGAAAGGTTCTGGCGCACCGACGGTATCTGCTCCAGAAATATGCGCTCCTGAATGGTGCGCGCGTCGGCCAGAATGCCGCTCATGGCCGCCGAGTTGAGCAGCCAGTCGGTAACCGAGCCTTTGCCCTGTGCGGCGGCTTCGGCCTGATTGCTGATGTAATATTCGTCGGTCGAGCGGTCAAAGGCTATTTCCACGCCGAACAGGTCGGCCACCGCCTGGCGGTAGTTATAAAACGTGCGCCGCTTCAGCGGCACCCCGTCGCTAACCGTGGAGTTTTCCCAGCGCCGGTTGATTTCCTCGCGCGTAAGGCGCCCCGACCGTTTCAGAAGGTCGACCAGCCAGGTATATTTCAGCAACAGCGATGCTCCCATCAGTCCTGACGCATGATTTTTGCGCCCAAAGCGTTCAGGCGCTCCTCGATGTCCGCATAGCCGCGGTCAATCTGCTGGATATTGTCGATAACGCTCGTGCCTTTGGCCGACAGGGCGGCAATCAGCAGCGCTATGCCGGCGCGGATGTCGGGCGAGCTCATATTGTTCGCCTTGAGTTCAAAGCCGTGGTCGTGACCTATGACTACCGCGCGGTGGGGATCGCAAAGAATGATTTGTGCACCCATTTCTATCAAATTGTCCACAAAAAATAGGCGACTTTCAAACATTTTTTGATGAATAAGTACCGATCCGCGGCACTGAGTAGCCA
>CAMWSP010000108.1 GCA_947176935.1 uncultured Porphyromonadaceae bacterium
GCGTTGGCTTCGATGCAGTCGCGACGCACGGAAACATCTTCACCCATGAGCATGGAGAACACGCGGTCTGCCTCGATGGCATCGCTGATGTTAACCTGCTTGAGAATGCGGTTTTCCGGATCCATGGTGGTTTCCTTCAGTTCCTTGGCGTCCATTTCACCCAGACCTTTGTAGCGCTGAACCTGAGCGCCCTGGCCGATTGAATCGATAGCCTCGCGCAGCTGGCGGTCATCCCAGCAATATTCGGCGCGCTTGCCGTTTTTCTGGCTCACTTTATAGAGCGGTGAGGATGCGATGTAGAGGTAGCCGTTGTCGATAACCGAGCGCATGCGGCGGAAGAAGAATGTCATCAGCAGGGTGTCGATGTGAGAGCCATCGACGTCAGCATCGGTCATGATGATAATCTTATGGTAGGCGATTTTGCTGATATCAACATCATCCTCCTTGCCTTCTTCCTGGCTGGGCACTACGCGCAGGGCGCGATAGAGGGCGGTGATTTCCTGGTTTTCGAAAATCTTGGTTTTCGAGGCTTTCTCAACGTTGAGAATCTTACCGCGGATTGGAAGAATGGCCTGGGTGTGGCGGTCGCGTGCTTTCTTGGCCGAACCGCCTGCAGAGTCACCTTCGACAATGAAGAGTTCGCAGTCTTCGGCTATGCGGCTCGAGCAGTCGGCCAGTTTGCCGGGAAGGCCTGCACCGCCCAGAGGCGATTTGCGCAGAACCTCGGTGCGGGCCTTGAGCGCCATATGGCGGGCCGTAGCCGAAAGAATAATCTTGTCGGTAATGATTTTCGCTTCCCTGGGGTGCTCCTCCAGATAGTCGCGCATGGCTTCGGCAACGGCAGTCTGAACCGCGCCGATAACTTCATTATTACCGAGTTTGGTTTTGGTCTGTCCTTCGAACTGCGGTTCCATAACCTTGACCGAAATAACGGCAGTCATGCCCTGCATGTAGTCGCTGCCGGTCAGCTCGATTTTGTCCTTTGCAAGCTTTTCGAGCATTTTGTTGTCTTCGGCATACTTCTTGATGGTGAAGCCGACGGCGCGCTTGAAGCCGGTCAGGTGCGTACCGCCTTCGTAGGTGTTGATGTTGTTTACGAAGGAGTAGATGTTTTCGTTGTAGTCGGTGTTGTAGGTCAGCGCGACTTCAACGGGAATGCCCTGACGCTCGGTGTCGAGGTGGATAACGTGGTCAATCAGCGGAGTGCGCTTTGCATCGATATAGCGCACAAAGTCTTCCAGACCGGCTTCGGAGTAGAATCGCTCCGAGCGGGGATTGCCGTCGGCATCGCGTTCGCGCAGGTCGGTCAGAGTCAGGGTTATGCCGGCATTGAGGAATGCGAGGTCGCGCAGGCGGTTGGCCAGAGTGTCATAGTTATAAACCGTTTCCACGAAAATCGAGCCGTCGGGCTTGAAGGTCACCGTGGTGCCGGTGGTGTCGGACTCACCGATAACGGTCAGCTCGCTGGTGGGCTTGCCGCAGGAATATTCCTGCATGTAGACCTTGCCGTTGCGGCGGACTTCGGCGCGCAGATATGTCGACAGGGCGTTTACGCAGCTCACGCCCACGCCATGCAGACCGCCGGAAACCTTATATGAATCCTTATTGAACTTACCGCCGGCATGGAGAACGGTCAGAACAACCTCGAGGGCGCTCTTCTTTTCCTTGGCGTGCATATCCACGGGAATACCGCGGCCGTTGTCGACTACCGTTATCGAGTTATCTTCGTTGATGAATACTTCTATATGGGTGGCATAGCCGGCCAGGGCTTCGTCGATGGAGTTGTCGACCACCTCATAAACGAGATGATGCAGACCCTTGGCCGAGATATCGCCGATATACATTGCCGGACGCTTTCTAACAGCTTCCAGACCTTCAAGTACCTGAATGGAACTTGCGCCATATTCGGCGCCTGTTTTTTCTTCTTCTATCATAAGTCAGTTGAATACGGTCACTTATATTTTGACTGCAAATTTAAGAAAAATTTTTGACATTTCAACCACCCTTCGGACCAAAAATATTCCTTTTTGCGTAAACCATTTTAATTATTGAGAAAAAAGTTGTATCTTTGCATCCCGTCTATAAATACACATTCGCACTTAATAAATGAGTCTGAGTCGTAAAACTTCGTTTGAGGATGTTGCCGCCGAGCTTGTTCCCAAGCCATCGTTGCAGCGTATGCCGTGGTATCTGGCCTACGTCGGACGGTTGCGCCTTCAGGGCGTGGCTAACGTCACGAGCACTCAGCTCTCGCGCGAGCTCAACGTCGATGCCTCTCAGATTGCCAAAGACTTGAGCTATCTCAACGTGCGTGGAAAAACGCGAATAGGCTATGATGTCGCCTCGCTCGATAACGCTCTGGCCGATTTCCTCGGCTTCAGGCGCGGCCACGCGGCGGTGATTTTCGGCGTCGGCTCGCTGGGCGGCGCGCTGCTGAGCGACCGCGGCCTGGAACACTACGGGCTTAACATTGTTGCCGGATTCGACATCGATGCAGCAAAAATTAACCCAGAAGCCCCGGTTCCGGTCTACGATGTCAGCGAGCACATCAGGCAGATTTCACGCCTGAAGGCGGAAATTGCCATACTGACAGTGCCCCACGCTGTGGTTCAGGAAGTCGCCGATATGGCCGTTGCTGCCGGAATCAGGGCGCTATGGAACTTCACGCCCCACAAGCTGCTGGTGCCACGCAACGTTGTGGTGCAAGACACTCCGCTCTACTCCGATCTGGCGCTGATATATAATCAACTGATTGCCCGTAAATGAAGATTCTGCTGAAAACTCCCTCCTCGCTCCGCATAATCGCCGACTCGGCGCTTGCCCGCAACCGCCAGCCATGGTTCTTGCCCGACTTCGGCCAAAACTGGCGCTGGCAACGAGCTCTGGCGTTCAGAATATGCAAACTCGGAAAAAACATTTCGCCCAAATTCGCCGGCCGCTACGTCGATGCCATCACCCTGCTCTGGATAGCGGAGGCCGACGGATGCCCGGCGCTCGACTATATGGACGGAGCAATCGTTTGCGGCAACTGGATGGACCTGGAAGAACTGCCCGCCGAAGCCACCGACCTGCTCTGCGAAATAACCCGCGCCGCCACCGTTAAAAACGGCGACATTATCGCCCTGCAACTGCCCGATGCGCCCGAACCGATTTCAATCAACGACCACATATCGCTCAGTCTCGCCAACAACGAAGTTTTGAGCTTCAACATAAAATAAGCCAATCCATTCTCCATAGAATCATGAAAAAAGCTCTATATCTCTCCGCAATGCTGACTCTCGGCTTCTCCGCCTTGGCCGCTATGCCCGATGCCTCCCTGATGGCAACCGGCAAGTGGACCAAAATGCGGATAATGGCCGACGGCATTTATCAGCTCACCTACGATCAGCTTGCCGAAATGGGCTACCCGAACCCGGAGGCTGTGAAAGTCTACGGCTATTCCCCCACCCTGCTGCTCAGCCACTCCTCGTCGGTTATTCCCGGCGACCTTTCGCCTGTACACACTCTCAATGTGCCGGAACAGAAAAAAATCCTGTTCTACCTCTCCGACAACTATGACTGCTCGCCCGAAATATGGCGCACCAATCCGTCGGCAAAATATATAATCGACCATCTGCGCCACGTCAACTCCACCGGAGCAACCTATTTCCTCTCCGATACCGGGTCCTCAACCGAAACAATCACATCACTGGCAGCCCCAACCGAAATCGACGCGGTTTCAACCCTGACAAGCCATCAGGCAGTTATCGTTCACGAGCAAGACGACGTGCTGATTTCCGAGGGCGGCACATGGTACGTTGAAGACGCGCCAATCAACCCCGGAGGCAGCGTGACCCACGAATTCACGGTCGACCACACCGCATCCGGCAGTGCCTCGCTCTATTACAGCACTCTGACTGCATCGACCCTGATGATTACTTCGAACTATGTTTACACCTCGTTTTCCGAAGGAATCAGCGCGCAAAGCAGCGTGGGCCACAGCCCGGCCATTATCTCCGGCAAAAACGTTTATGAAGTGTCGCTCCGTTCCCAGCAGCTAACTCTGCCGCAGACCACCGAGGCGCAGACCCATACCGTCAGCTTCTATCTGCCCAAAACCGCCAGTATGTCAAAGGCGTGCGCTCTCGACTTCTTTGCAATCATGTATGACCGCACTAACGAAGTCGGCGTGCGTCCGCAGACCCACATGTACTTCAAAAACTGGGGCGCTTCCGGCTCAACTTTCGAGCTCACCGGCATTTCAGGCAGCGGCTGGAAAGTTTGGAACATCACCAATCCGCTTGAAATCAAAGATGTTGAGCTTGCATCCGTCAACGATAAATTCTACGGCTCGCTCCCCTCAACCGCCGCCTACCACCCCAACGAAGTCATAGCGTTCAACACTGCCGCCGACCAGCCCACGCCTGAAATCATAGGCTCAGTCGCCAACCAGAATCTCCACGCAATCAATGTGCCCGACATGCTGATTGTCACCTCCACCCCACTGCTGACCTCGGCCCGTAAAATCGCCGAACTCCATAACCGCCTGCAGGGGCTGAACGTTGCCGTTTGCGACCAGATGCAGATTTTCAACGAATTCGGTTCCGGCAATGCCTCGCCCGAAGCCGTGCGCCGCTTCGTGAACCACCTGTCCGACCGCGCTCCCGGAAAACTTAAAGGCGTTCTGATGCTCGGCCCCGGCTCACCCCACAACCGCGACCGCATCGGTCCCGATTCGCCCTATGTCATCACTGCCGAATGCGAAGACTACACCCAAGCCAAGATCCTCACCACCAGCTACTGCGCCGACCTCTTCTTCGTAACCACCGGCGAGCCCTACAGCGGCACCAGTCTGTGGGCCGAACGTCAGGCCATGCTCCAGGTCTTCCAAAACCCGATAACCATAGGCATAGGCCGCCTGCCGTTCTCCTCGACCGCGGAAATCGACGACTACTACACCAAAGTCGAAACCTACCTCACCGAGCTGCCAACATACCCGTCGGTCGGCAACGCGCTCTTTGCCTCCGACCTCTCAACCGCAAACGACAAGCAGCGCACCCACCTCGGCGACGCAGAAGGCATGATTGCCGCCTTCAACCAGGAAAACGTCGGCAAAACCCTGACCGTTACCCGCTGCGCCTCCAACATCTACAGCAAAACCAACAACAATCTCCTCAAAAAGGTACACAATCAGGCTCTTGCGCGCGGAGTGCAGTTCTATGCGTTCTTCGGCCACGGTTCGGCAACTCAGATTTCCGGCACCACAACCGTCACCGACTATCTCTTCGACCTGACGCTCGCCCACCAGAGCTCCTACCCCGGCAAAGCTCCGTTCATGTTCATAGCTTCATGCCACGTTGCCGCGTTCGACCTCTACGACCGCACCCTGGCAGGCGCTCTCACCGCCAACCCCCACGGCGGCGCCCTCACCGTTATTTCCGCCGGTCGCGAGGTTTATCCTGAACACAACCAGAACCTCGGCATCGAATATGCGCGAATCTTCGAAAGCTCCGCCGACCGCACTCCCATAGGTCAGATCTGGGCCGCTGCCGCCTCCTCCTTCATCAGCAAGAACTACGACAAAAAGAGCGGCATCGCCAACACCCTTGACTACAACATGATTGGCGACCCCATGCTGCCCATTTATCGTCCCACTCATCAGGTAGTCGTCAATCCCATTGCCGACAACATGCTGAGCATCACTTCGCCGTCAACAATCAGCGGCTATGTAGCCGACCTCAACGGCAACGTCGACACCCGCTTCAACGGCAACGTCGTGCTCACCTTCTATGACCCCGTCAGAACCTTCAACACCATTGGCGACTGCGCCATCGAACTTCCATCGGTTGAAACCGACCAGGAAGTAATCGGCCAGACCGTTGCCCGGGTTTCAAACGGAGTATTCTCGGTCAGCACCAATGCCCCGACAACCACCGCAACTGGCACACACCGAATCCAAGCCTATGCGGTCAGCAATGACGCCACCGAGCGCGGCCTCGGCTATATCGACGGCATATCGTTCACCTCAGCCGGCATCGAAAGCCCGTCTGAAGCCGAACCCGTCAGCATCACATCGCTGACCGCCGAAGTGGGCAACGGCGCCGCAAACCATAAATTCAAGGCCCGCATCAACGCATCAATCACTGCACCGGCCGGCCTGGCCCACGCAACTGCCGTTGTCAGCCCGCTCCGCCTGCGCATCGACGACGTCACAATAACCGATGCCGGCCGCCTGGTCCGCCTGACCGACAGCGGCTCCTACACTCTCGACTTCACAACCGATCAGCTCGGCTTCGGCAACCACTCCGCAACCCTTGCCGCCCTCGATGCCAACGGCAACTGGGCCGAACGCACCGTCAACTTTATGATCGACAACACACCTTCGGCCCAAATATCAGCCGCTGTAGCCGATGGCACCGTAAACTTTGAACTCTCTACCGAGGTTGCCCAGTCAACCAACCGCCTGGTGGTCGAACATCTCAACGGCGACGTTGAACTCGACCGGACTTTCAGCGGCTCTTCGCTCTCTGCCAATCTCGAGCCGGGTGTCTACCGCGCCTTCATTCAGATTCGCTCGAAATCTGCCGCTTCAGCCACCCCGAAAATTCAATTCGTGGTCGACTGAACAATCCGCCGCTCCCGGTTGTTTAGTAGCTGTAGGTCATCAACCGGCCTGCAGCTACTACTACTTTATTAACGTTTCAACTGTGGATAAGAAAACAATTATAACATTATGCGTCTTGGCATTGTCGTCGTTTGCAGCCTTCGGCCAAACCGACTCTACCGCAGTTGCTCCCGCACCCAAACGCAACCTGATTCAAAAGGTTATCGACTATGTTTCCGGCTCCAACGACGTAAAGCCGGCCAAAAAACTCGACTTCAGCGTTATCGGCGGTCCCTATTATTCTCAAGACACCAAATTCGGCATCGGCCTCGTGGCCGCCGGAATCTATAACCGCGACCTGACCGACACCATCAGCCCGGCCTCGCAGTTCAGCCTTTATGGCGACGCATCCATCACCGGCTACTACAAAGTCGGCATCGATGGCTCCAGCTATTTCAAGGGCGACAGAATCTGGCTCTACTACGACATGTTCTTCTCATCCCAGCCCGACCGCTACTGGGGCATCGGCTACGCCCAGAACCACCGCGACGACCTCATGGTGAAATACAAAAAATGGGTGGCCAAAGCCAATGCCGCCGCTCTGTTCCGCCTGGGAGAATCGCCCGTCTACCTCGGCCCGGTTCTGAAACTCAGCTACTACGACGCCAAATCGCGCCCCCATCCCGAACTCTGGCGCAATCAAAAACGCCGTACTTTCTCCGACGTTTGG
>CAMWSP010000109.1 GCA_947176935.1 uncultured Porphyromonadaceae bacterium
CCAAAGGACGCACCACTTATGACTCCGCTGCCGACGTTAAGCATATTGTTGCTAATCACCTGATAAGTCTCTTTCAGAAGCACGGACTCGGCCAAGGCCCGGTGCTTGAAATCGGTGTCGGAAGCGGCTACTTCACCTCCCTTTACGCCAAAAAATTTCCTCCTAACTCCCTCACCTTGTGGGATATAGCTGGAGCCTCTGAGCTCCCCTACGAGGTTGTGCAGGCCGATGCCGAATCTGCCCTCCCCGCTGTAAATCAGACTTTTAGCGCTGTTGTCTCCGCCTCAACCATGCAGTGGTTCAACTCCCCTGCCGCCTTCCTGATTCAACTCGGAAGAGTGCTGAAACCCAGCGGATTAGCCGTGCTTTCAACCTTCGGACCCGATACTTTCTGCGAGCTCTCCGCCGCCGGTGTCATCGGCCTCCCATATTACTCCGAACAGTCGCTACACCGCATAATCCCCTCTGGATTAGAGCTTTTAGAGCTGCACACCGGCCTGATAACCAAGGTGTTCAACGAGCCTATCGATGTTTTCCGTCATCTCAGGGCCACCGGAGTCAACGCCCGCCGTTCCGACCGGACCTTAAACGAAATCATAAAGGCCTATCCGCGTCGCGCCGATGGCCGCTGCTCCCTTACATATCAACCGATTTATTTGATTCTTAGAAAGATATGAACAACGTTATATTCGTTTCAGGCATCCACACCGATGCCGGAAAAAGCTACGCTACCGGGTGGCTTGCCCGCCGGCTCATGGACGAAGGCAAACGAGTGGCCACCCTGAAATTCATCCAGACCGGCAACGTTGGCCGTTCGGAAGACATTGACGTTCACCGCCGCCTGATGGGTGTGGAACTGCCTGAAGATGCCCATAAAATTACTGCTCCTCAGATTTTTAGCTATCCATGCTCGCCGCAGCTTGCCGCCGAAATCGACGGCCGACCCATTGACTTCGACGCTATCGACAGCGCCATTGACCTGCTCGCTGGCCGCTACGACGTTGTGCTCGTTGAGGGCGCGGGCGGCCTTATGGTACCGCTCTCGGATGATTTCTGGACCATTGACTACATTGCCTCGCGCGGATTGCCCGTTGCCCTCGTAACCAACGGTACTCTCGGCTCCATAAACCACACGCTGCTGAGTTTCGAGGCTCTTGAACGACGCGCAATTCCGCTCCATTCAGTTATTTACAATAGCCATTTCGACAGCTCCGACACCCGCATAGCCGCCGACACTACCGGCTTCATTGAGCGCTATCTGAAGCGCCGCCATCCGTCAACCCCGTTTCTTATCTGCCCTTCCTTGTAAAAAATCAAAATAATCCGTATATTTGCGGTTGTTTAAACACGTTTTGCTATGACTTACGAATATGATTATCTGGTCATCGGTTCGGGTATAGCCGGCATGAGCTTCGCGCTCAAGGTTGCCGACAAAGGACGGGTGGCTCTGGTTTGCAAATCGACCCTTGACGAAGCTAACACCGCTTTGGCTCAAGGAGGTGTGGCTTCGGTCACTAACCTCGAAGTCGATGATTTCGATAAACATATTGAGGACACCATGATTGCCGGCGACTTCCTTTCCGACCCCGAAGCGGTGCGTAAGGTCGTTACCAACGCTCCTGCGCAGATTCGCGAGCTGGTGGGGTGGGGAGTAGGCTTCGATAAAAAGGACGATGGCACTTATGATCTTCACCGCGAGGGCGGACACAGCGAATTCCGAATCCTCCACCATGCCGACAATACCGGCTTCGAAATTCAGGAACGCCTGATTGAGCAGGTGCGCAACCATCCAAATATCGATATTTTCGAGAACCATTTTGCCATAGAAATCATAACCCAGCATCATCTGGGCAAGATAGTTACCCGCCGCACTCCTGACATCACCTGCTATGGTGCCTACGTTCTCGACGAAGCCTCCGGCAAGGTTGATACTTTCCTTGCGCGTGTAACCCTCATGGCCACCGGCGGCGTAGGCGCCGTTTATCAGAACACAACCAATCCGCTCATCGCCACCGGCGACGGTATAGCCATGGTTTATCGCGCTAAAGGCACCGTTCAGGATATGGAATTCATTCAGTTCCACCCGACAGCGCTCTATCATCCCGGCGACCGCCCCTGTTTCCTCATAACCGAGGCCATGCGCGGCTATGGAGCGGTTCTCCGCAACGGTAACGGCGAGGAGTTCATGCACAAATATGACCCGCGCCTGTCGCTGGCTCCGCGCGACATCGTTGCCCGCGCCATCGACTCGGAAATGAAGCTCTTAGGCCACGACCACGTATACCTCGATGTTACCCACAAGGATCCCGAGGAAACCAAGCGCCACTTCCCCAACATCTACAAGCACTGTCTCGAACTGGGCATCGACATCACCAAGGACTATATTCCCGTGGCCCCCGCGGCCCACTATCTATGCGGCGGCATCAAGGTTGACGGCAACGGCGAATCGAGCATCAAGCGCCTCTATGCTGTTGGCGAATGCAGCTGCACCGGCCTTCATGGCGGTAACCGCCTGGCCTCCAATTCGCTGATTGAAGCAGTGGTCTATGCCGATGCGGCGGCCAAACATGCCGCCTCGGTTATCGGTTCTTATGATTTCCGTCGCGATGTTCCTGACTGGAACGACGACGACACACGCCACCCCGAAGAAATGGTTCTAATTACTCAGAGCATCAAGGAAGTGAACCAAATCATGGGCGCATATGTTGGCATAGTGCGCAGCAATCTGCGACTTGACCGTGCATGGAACCGATTAGACATTCTCTACGAAGAAACCGAGAAGCTCTTCAAGAGCTCCCACGCCTCGCGTGCTATCTGCGAACTCCGCAACATCATCAATGTGGGGTATCTGATCATGCGCCAGGCCAAAGAGCGCAAGGAAAGCCGTGGTTTGCACTACACATTGGACTATCCGCCCGTAAAGAACGCCTGATGAAACCACTGCGCCGACTGCTGTTGCCGCTGATTTTTATTATCAGCTCCATTGCCGGACTCCACGCCCAGGAGCTGACGATAAAGCCGCAATATGTGGTTGACCAGTTCACCGACATATCCGAAACCGGCGACACTTCCTACCATGTTGTTCTGAAGCCGATAACCGTTTTCCCCGAATGGAAATTCAAGAACAAGAAGGAGGAAGAGTTCTACTGGCGCACCGTGCGCGACGTGAAGAAGGCGCTTCCCTATGCCAAAGTGATTTGCCGCACTCTGACCGAAACCTACGAATATATTGAAACTCTTCCCGACACCAAGGCCCGCGAAAAGCACCTCAAGGAAATGGAGTCGGCGGTGTTCAACCAATATAAACCCGCAATGAAAAAGTTCACCCGCAATCAGGCTAACCTGCTGGTGAAACTGATAATGCGTGAAACTAACCAGTCGGGCTATGACATCCTCAAGGCCTTCTTGGGCAGTTTCCGCGCGGCGTTCTGGCAAGGGTTCGGCAAGCTGTTTGGCGTTAGCCTCAAAGGCAAATATGAACCAGACAAGAACCGCCAGGACGCCATTATAGAGCGCGTTTGCATAGCGGTTGAGCAAGGAACTATATGAACTTTCAGCGCTATCTGTCGAACTATAAGCAGATTATCCGCTTGGGGCTTCCGATTGTGGTTGGCCAGGCGGGTCTGATTGTTGTTGGCTTTGCCGACAATATCATGGTGGGGCGCTATTCCACCGAGGCGTTGTCGGCCGCTTCGTTCGTAAATAATGTTTTCAACATGGCGGTGATGGCCTGCCTCGGTTTCACCTATGGCATCACTCCGCTGGTTGGCGCCCTGTTCGGCGGCCAAAATCATGACCGCATCGGTTCGCTGATGCGCAATGCTCAGATAATTAATGTTATTTACACCTTGGCCATAATCGCCGTTATGGGAATTATTTATCTGAATCTCGACCGGTTGGGCCAGCCTGAAGAACTGTTGCCACTCATCAGGCCATATTATCTGCTGTTTATGTGCGGCATGCTGCCGATGACGGTTTATAACGTCTGGGCCCAATGCTCTTACGGAATGAAAAGCACCCGGATGCCCATGTGGATAATTCTCGGAGTCAATGTTCTCAACGTAGGTGGCAATTATCTGCTGATTTATGGCCATTGCGGAATGCCCGAACTCGGACTGTTCGGCGCCGGACTGGCCACTTTGGCCGCCCGCTGCGCCAGCGCGTTGATAATAGTATATATCTTTATGACCGGCAAACGGTTCGCTGCCGTACGGACCGGCTACCGTGCATCGCGCCGCAACGCCAACACCGTGCGGCTGCTGTTCCGCACGTCGCTACCCGTTTCGATGCAGCTCTTTATGGAAACCGCTGCCTTTTCCGGTGCGGCCATTTTCGTTGGGTGGATAGGCGCTCTGGAGCTGGCTGCATTTCAGGTGATGGTCATTGTAGGAACCCTCGGATTCTGTTTTTACTACAGCCTGGGAGCTGCAACATCGGTTCTCGTGGCCAACGCAGCAGGTTCCGGCGATTACGCCAAGATGCGCCGCATAGGCTTCTCAGGTTATCATCTGACGTTGCTCATGGCCCTGAGCGCGTCGGCTGTGTTCGCTTTCGCCGGCCGTTCGCTCATCGGGCTGTTTACCAATGATTCGGCTGTGATTGCCATTGCCATGACTCTCATTCCGCCGTTGCTATGCTATCAGCTCGGCGATGCAACCCAGATCAATTTCGCGAACGCGCTGCGAGGCACTTCAAAAGTTATGCCTATGCTTTGGATTGCCTTTGTCAGCTATTTGGTCATCGGCCTGCCGGCAACGTATCTTTTCGCCTTCCCGCTCGGCGGAGGAATTATCGGAGTGTTCTATAGTTTCTCTGTGAGCTTGTTCCTGGCCGGCGCCCTGTTCTTTGATTACTTCATGAAATATACCCGAAAAGCGTGAATAAACTGCGTTATCTGCCAATCGTTCTTATAGTGCTGCTCACTTTGGCGGCGTGTGCCAACATCGGTCATCCGACAGGCGGCCCGCGCGACGTGAAGCCGCCACGCTATGTAGGCTCAAATCCGGTTCCGGGTGCAACTAATGTGAAATCGAATAGATTTACGATTCATTTCGACGAAAACATTCAGCTCGACGACCCGAACTCGAAGGTTGCGATTTCGCCGACTCAGAAGGAAATGCCCGAACTCTTCGCCAACGGCAAGCGTCTGGACATTACGCTGCGCGACTCGCTGATTCCCAACGTTACTTACACCATAGACCTTGCCGACGCAATTAAGGACCTCAATGAGGGCAACGTGCTCGACGGCCTGGCGATTGACTTCGCCACCGGCGACTCGATCGACACTCTGCAGATTTCCGGCATGGTGCTCCATGCGCGCGACCTCGAACCGGCCCAGGGCATGCTCGTGGGCGTTTACTCCACCCCTGCCGACAGCAATATTCACACCCGTCGCTTCGAGCGCATTGCCCGCACCAACCAGCTGGGGCAGTTCACCGTGCGCAACCTCGCGCCCGGCGAATATCAGCTTTTTGCGCTCAATGACCTCAACCGCGACTATTTCTGGGACCGCACCGAGGATGTTGCATTCAGCTCGGTGCTCCTCAGTCCCGGCGTTGAGCACCGTGAGGTGGCCGACACGGTGGCCGAGGACTCCATAGTGGTCAACACTGTGGTTGACTATCTGCCAAATAATGTGTTGCTCGGTTGGTTCAACGAGGAATATCAGGCTCAGTATCTGAAGAACTACAAGCGCCAGAGCCGCAACGTTATTCAGCTCGAAATGGCCGCTCCGGCTGATTCCATGGCCAAACTGACTATTGTTACTCTCGGATCAGATACGACTTTGCGCCTGCCGCTGCTCGATGTGAGCCTGATGACCCACACTCCCGGGCTCGACACTTTGACCTTCTGGCTGCGCGATTCGGCAGTAATAGCGGCTGACACTATGCTCATTGAAACGCGCTACCGCAGGGTCGACACCCTGAGTAACCTGGTGTGGGCAACCGACACCTTGAAGTTCAATTTCAAAACTCCCCGCAAGAACAAAAAAGAAGAGCCCCGCGCAATGACCTTGCAGGAAAAAATCGACTCCATCCGAAAGAAGAACGACACTATCCGCATCGATACTTTCGCCCTGATGCAGCCATCGACTTTCCTCTCCGTCAATCTCAAGAACTCGACTCAGGAGGTTAACAGGCCGTTGCTCTTCTCATTCGCCTCGCCTATTGACTCCCTGCCCGCCGGCGCCATGCGCATCGAGTACATGCCCGACTCGGTATATGTTCCGCTCGAACCGCAGCCGCAGATAGTGCCGGCCGACGACTGGTCGTTCATTAACTATATGGCCGACGTTAAGTGGCAGCCCGGAGGAAAATACCGGCTCGTTGGTGATTCGCTGGCTGTTAAGGATATCTATGGCCTGTGGATTCGCAATGTCGAGCAGACTTTCTCTGTCCGCTCGCTCGATGAATACTCAACAATTAAGTTCAATATCACCGGTCTGCCCGATTCGGTTCAGGCCATAGTCGAGCTACTCAATGACCAGGACAAGCCGCAGCTAACAGTTCCTGTCGTTGACGGAACGGCCACCTTCGAATACCTGCTGCCGGCAACCTACTATGCCCGCCTTTTTATTGACTCCGACCGCAACGGCGAGTGGACCAACGGAGACCTGAAACTGCGCCGCCAGCCGGAAGATGTTTATTATTTCTCCAAGAAGCTCGCCCTGAAAAAGAACTGGGACCGTTCCGAGGACTGGGATATAAATGCCCTGGCTGTAGATATGCAGAAGCCCGACGCCATCAAGAAAAACAAACCTAAACGCATGGCCGGTGAGATTAACGCCGACCAAGATGACGAGGAAATAGACCCTGAAGATTTACCCTATAACCCTTATGAACAATTTTGATTTCTGTACTCCCACGGAGTATATTTTCGGCCGTTCGGCCGAGCAGCGCGTCGGCGAACTGACTGCCGCAAAACTTGGTCGCAAAGTCTTGCTTTGCTATGGTGGCTCGTCAGCCAAGACATCCGGCCTGCTCGACCGTGTGGAACAATCGCTGGTCGCTGCCGGCGTTGAGTTCGTTGAATTCGGCGGCATCAAACCCAATCCGACCGACGATCGCGTTTATGAGGGTATTGATCTTTGCCGCGAGCAAGGCATAGGCGCTGTGCTTGCCGTTGGCGGCGGTTCGGTAATCGACACAGCCAAAGCCATTGCCGGTGGTGTGCCCTACGCCGGCGATTTCTGGGACTTCTGGGCCGGA
>CAMWSP010000110.1 GCA_947176935.1 uncultured Porphyromonadaceae bacterium
CTCCAAACCCTCGGCGCCTACTCCCCCCAAGAATAAATCCCTATGGAGAGAGCGGTAAAAACACCGTAAGGACGTGCCTTCGGCACGTTTCAGAAACTCATTTTAAGCTCATATCCTCAAGCGACAAGGCAACAAAAGAGGCCTTAAGCTTCGGCTGCTTCTGCAGCAGTTTCTCCGCTTTCGATTCCAGCTTATGCAGGTCAATGCGACCCTTGTTGCGTTTCACCTCTCCGAAAACGATTTCGAATAGACCATGCGCGATGAAGCGTAGGCATGGCGAATCAGACTCGTTTTTCCGATGCGTCTACGCCCGGTTATAACAGTCAACTGAGCAAAATTGCGCGAGGTTTCTTCAATCTTTCTCAGCGTCTGGGTTTCTATCTCTCTGTCGTAGAATTTCATAATAATGCAACCGTGGTTACAGTAACGGCGGTTGCAAAAATAACAAATTCCCGCGAAACCACCAAATCCGCTACCCGTTAATCGCCCCAACACACTTTACGCCTACAAATATTTTGTAGATTATAGAATAATCTCTAACTTTGTTAGCGTGCACCAATCTCCAAGCCATCCTCAACAACCTAAAATAAAGAGGATGTGCCAAATATAATTATTTTTATTTATAACAATAATTATAAATATATTTTGTATATTTGCACTCTAATTTCAAAATAGACTAACCTATGGCAATCTCGAATATATTTGGTCCTCCAGTAATTGGAGATAATTTCTATGGACGAATCGATGAACTCTCGCAAGCTCATCGAAAACTGGATTCCGGACATTCCATTGTTTTGTCTGCCCCCAGACGTATAGGTAAATCCTCTTTTGCAAAGAGACTCGTAAAAGATAAAAGCGAACAAGGATGGAAATGTGTGTATATCGACCTTGAGAAAACACAGTCAGAATCTCAGTTCCTGCATACGCTTATTGCCGAATTTGAACAATCCGGTATTTGGTCAAAAGCCGCTAAAACTGCCAGTGGTATCCTCTCCGGACTATTGGACAGCATTAAGAGTGTTGGCCCTGTAAACGTCGAATTGGGCAATCTTATTCCGACCAAGGATTTATATTCCTCTTTATCGGAGCTTATTGATCATACTCAAGCGACCCTCATTGTTATTGATGAACTTACCCTTTTCCTTGGCGTCTTAGAAAAGACAAAAGGCAGCGAGCAAGATGTATCCTTCTTCTTGAACTGGTTTAGAAGCCTCCGTCAAATTACGCCAAGCAGGGTTCGCTGGATATTCTGCGGCTCAGTTGGGCTTCATAATTTCACCGAAACCCGAAACCTCTCGTATACCATCAACGATCTCGCAGAACTTAATTTCGATGCTATGTCAGACGAAGAAGCATTCGGTCTGGTACGTGCCCTCGCAGATTCTGAAGATGTAAATATGTCTGATGAAATGATTCGTTATTTTTTGGACACTCTGAACTGGAATATCCCATACTTCATACAGATTCTTTTCAACGAAATAAAGACAAACACCATAACGGGCGAGCCGGTTACGGCAGAAATCATACAATCTGCCTTTACCAACTTGGTGCATTCCGAACACATGGCAACATGGTCTGAACGTCTGTCGGAATATAATAGTCACGAACTCGGTGCACGATACTTGCTAAACCTAATCAGCTCTGTGCCAGAGGGAATATCCAGGGAGCAACTTACCACATCCCTCATGCAAACATTTGGCTTCGACAATGTCGTATCTGCAGATAAGGAACTCAGCGACATCCTACATATGCTTGAACGCGATGGATACCTGATTCGCAAAGACGGGCGCCGGGCTTTCAGATCTCCCCTTTTACGGAACTGGTGGCACTATAAATTTGTAGAATAACTATGGCTTCCGAAACATCATCTATCTCAGATATCAACAACAAGATATTTAATATCATCCTTTCTGATATAGATAAAGGCATTCAATCCGAAATTCCTCAACCTATTGTGATTGTTGGAGTTGATGGCTCCGGAAAGACAACCCTTTTGCGACAACTATATAATGCCACTGTTCAATCCGGACATTCCTCGGTTTGGATGGATGGACGTTCTATTTTCAGCGTAAAAGACATAACGCTGCACGCCGGTATTACTTCAAACTCAGTTATATTTATTGATGATATTGACTTCTTCTTTACCAGATGCTCTTACTCTGAACAATATGAGTTGCGAAGTCTACTCTACAACGAAGGAGCCCCAATGATAATTGGAACTGTGGAAAAAATCCTACCTGCTTTCTCAGAATATAAAGCTCCATTCTTTGAAGGATTAAAACTTATCCATATTCCTCCAATAACTCTTGATGACACCAATGGAGTATCATTTTCAGATCCGGAGGAGCAAGAACGGGCCCAAAAACTTCTCCGGTTGCTTCCAAAGACAATACGATCAGTGGATATCATAAGAAATATTATCCGCAATAATGACAATACCGCGTTGGATATTACAGCGTTAATATCTGAGTTCTCCCCGCAATATAAACAATTTTATCAATCGCTCCCGACATATTCCCAACAGATCTTAAGTGCGATTGGCAATACTCCTGCTCCGGGAAAATTGCTATCAGACATCAGAGAAACGACAGGCCTTCCCACTTCAGTTCTATCCATATATCTCCGAAATCTTTGCACAGCCGGAACTTTAACAGTAGATAAGAGTCTGAAAAAAAAGTATAAATATACTGTAAAAGACCCTCTGTTTGGGGAATGGCTTTCTTTTAATCCAAATTAAACTTATGCACATGTTTCGACTTCAGAACAAAATCTGGAGAGGTAGCGCGCCCAACCCCTGTGTTTTTTGCAAAATTGCGGGTGTGGGATTTTTTTTGTAACTTTGCGCGCAATAAATTTGTCACTTATTCATATATGAACATTTCTTATAACTGGCTGCGCTCGTTTGTCGACGATTTGCCCGCCCCGAAGGAGCTGGCCGCAGTCCTGACCTCCACCGGCCTCGAATGCGACACGGTTGAGGAAGTTGAATCTATCCGCGGCGGCCTGCGCGGACTCGTTGTTGGCCGCGTTCTGACCTGCGAACCCCACCCCGACAGCGACCACCTGCACATAACAACCGTTGACCTCGGCCTACCCGAAGGCCCGGCGCAGATCGTGTGCGGCGCACCAAACGTTGCCGCCGGCCAGGCGGTAATCGTAGCCACCGTGGGCACCACGCTCTACGACGGCGACCAGGAATTCAAAATCAAAAAAAGCAAAATCCGCGGCGTGGAGTCGCTGGGCATGATTTGCGCCGAAGATGAAATCGGCGTAGGCTCCTCCCACGACGGCATCATCGTCATCCCCGACGCCGAAGCTCCCGCCCCCGGCACTCCGGCCGCCGAATATTTCGGCCTGGAGAGCGACTATGTGCTCGAAGTGGACCTCACTCCGAACCGCATCGACGGCGCCAGCCACTACGGCGTGGCCCGCGACTGGGCGGCCAAGGCCTCAGTCGAGGGTCAGCACCCAAACCTGCACCGCCCCGAAGGCCTCGACCCCGAAAAACTGCCGCTGAATCCCGCCAAGGCGGTGAAGGTCACTGTGGCCGACCCGGCCGACTGCCCGCGCTACGCCGGCCTGACAATCCGCGGCGTGAAGGTTGCTGAAAGCCCCAAATGGCTGCGCGACGCCCTGACCGCCATAGGCCAGCGCCCGATCAACAACATTGTTGACATCACCAACTATATTCTCCACTCGTTCTGCCAGCCGCTCCACTGCTTTGACCTCAGCAAGGTCAAAAACGACGAAATTATCGTCAAGACCCTGCCCGCCGGCACCAAGTTCACCACCCTTGACGGTGTTGAGCGTTCGCTCCACGAGCGCGACCTGATGATATGCGACCCCGAAGGCCCGCTCTGTCTGGCCGGCGTTTTCGGCGGTCTGGATTCGGGCGTTACGGAGTCTACCACCGACATTTTCCTTGAAAGCGCCTGCTTCAACCCCACCACCATCCGCAAGGCTGCCCGCCGCCACGGCCTCAACACCGACGCCTCGTTCCGCTACGAACGCGGCGTTGACCCCAACGGCTGCATGTATGCCCTGATGGTTGCCGCCAAGATGGTCACCGAACTGGCCGGCGGCGAAATCTGCGGTCCCGCCGTCGACCTCTACCCCGCTCCGGTGGAACCGGCCGTGGTTGAACTCTCGTTCAAACAGATTGCCGACCTCATCGGCGCCGAAATTCCGGCCGAAACGGTGCGCCGCATCCTCGCCGCGCTCGACATCGAAATCCAGAGCGAACAGAACGGCACCATGACTCTCCGCATTCCCACCTACCGCGTCGACGTTACGCGCCCGTGCGATGTAATAGAGGAGATTCTCCGCATCTACGGCTACAACAACATAGCCTTCACCGACCACGTCAACTCCTCGCTCTCCTACAAAACCCCGACCGACCTGGCCAACCAGCTCACCAACAAGGTGCTCGACCGCCTCTCGGCCCAGGGCTTCCGCGAAATCCTCAACAACTCGCTCACCTCAACCTCATACTATCCCGAAGCGGCCGAGGGCGTCAGCTACCCGATCGACCGCTGCGTGCGCCTGCTCAACCCGCTGAGCAACGACCTCGGCGTTATGCGCCAGACCCTGCTCTTCGGAGGCCTGGAGGTTATCAGCCATAACGTTAACCGCCGCAACGCCGATTTGATGCTCGTTGAGCTGGGCAATGTTTACTCGCTCAATCCCGGCGCCGAATCGACCGTTGAAAAGCCCCTGGCCCCCTACTCCGAAGGCTCCCGCATAGCCCTCTGGCTGACCGGCAATATTGCCACCGGCTCCTGGCTCGCACCGGCCGTTGAATCGACCGTTTACCACCTGCGCGCCTACGTTGAAGGTGTGCTGGCCACTCTCGGCGTCGAGCAGCGCTCCGTGCAGTTCGTGGCCGCCACCGACCGCCCCGACATCTTCGCCGCCCAACTCAACATCCAGACCCGCTCCGGCAAGGTTCTGGGCCGCATGGGAGTGCTCGCCGCCGACCTGTTGCACCGCTTCGACATAGAGCGCCCGGTCTACTTTGCCGAACTCGACCGCGACGCCCTGATGAAACTCGTGGAGAAACATAACGTAACCTTCACCCCGCTGCCCAAGTCGCAGCCCGTGCGCCGCGACCTGGCCCTGCTGCTCGACTCGTCGGTAAGCTTCGCTCAGGTCGAGGAAACTGTTTCGCGCTCCGAGCGCAAACTGCTCCGCGGCGTTGAACTTTTCGACGTCTACGAAGGCAAAAACCTCCCCGAAGGCAAAAAGAGCTACGCCATCGCCATTACCCTTCAGGACCCCGAACGCACCCTGCAAGACAAGCAGATCGACGCCGTAATAACCAAAATCATCTCCAACCTGCGCCGCGAACTCGGCGCCGAACTCCGATAATAAATCCAACAATAAAACTTCATAATTCCACCACCTTATGGGAAGAGCATTTGAATACCGCAAAGCCCGCAAGCTCAAACGCTGGGGCAACATGTCAAGAACATTTACCCGCATCGGTAAAGAAATAACCATTGCTGCCAAGGCCGGCGGTCCCGACCCCGACACTAACCCCCGCCTGCGCGCACTGATGGCCAACGCAAAGGCCGCCAACATGCCCAAGGACACGGTTGAACGCGCAATCAAAAAAGCAACCGACAAAGACGCCGGCGACTACAAGGAAATCGTCTACGAAGGCTACGGCCCCTTCGGCATCGCAATCGTGGTTGAAACCGCCACCAACAACAACACCCGCACCGTGGCCAACGTGCGCTCCTACTTCACCAAACATGGCGGCTCGCTGGGCACCTCCGGCTCGCTGTCGTTCCTGTTCGACCACAAGTGCGTGTTCAAAATCAAAGCCCCCGAAGGCGTTGAGCTCGAAGACCTCGAACTGGAGCTGATCGACTGCGGAGTCGACGAACTCGAAGCCGGCGACGAAGGCGAAATCATTCTCTACGGCGCCTTTGAAAGCAACTCCAACATCCAGCACTACCTCGAAGAAAACGGCTACGAAATCATCTCCTCGGAATTCGAGCGTATTCCCAACGACCTCAAGGACGTAACCCCCGAGCAGCGCGCAACCCTCGAAAAACTCCTCGACAAGTTCGAAGAAGACGAAGATGTGCAGAACGTTTTCCACAACATGCGCGAAGAAGAAACCGACGAAGAATAATATTTCTTAACAGAAACCCCAACAAAACGCAGATTTTTAACCTCGGTTAACTATCTGCGTTTTTCGTTTTGAATTTTTAACTTTTAAGTGGTGAATAATTTCGCCCTTTGGAACAATTTTTTCACAGAATTATAGCTACCTTTGCATTCCCGAATCGAAATATATTATTCATCACACAAATAAACACATTATGAGCAACTCTACAGTTAAGCCCGCCGAAGGTAAACTCGGCGTCCTGGTGGTTGGCCTCGGCGCCGTGACCACCACTTTCATGACCGGCGTTCTCATGGCCCGCAAAGGCCTCGCCAAGCCCGTTGGCTCCATGACCCAGTATGACCGCATCCGCGTCGGCAAAGGCAACGACAAAAAATATCTGATGTATAAGGACATCGTTTCGATGGCCTCCCTCGACGACATCGTTTTCGGCGCATGGGACGTTTACCCCGCCAACGCTTATGAAAGCGCCATCAACGCCGAAGTGCTCAAAGAAAAAGACATCAACCCCGTAAAAGACGAACTCGAAGCCATCAAGCCCATGAAGGCTGCTTTCGACAAGAACTACGCTAAGCGCCTCGACGGCGACAACGTCAAGACCGTCAAGAACCGCTGGGACATGGTCGAACAGCTCCGCGAAGACATCCGCAACTTCAAGAAAACCACCGGTGTTGACCGCTGCGTAGTTCTCTGGGCCGCTTCCACCGAAGTCTATGTTCCCGTAAACGAAAACGTTCACGACACCCTCGAACACCTCGAAGCCGCAATGAAGGCCGACGACGTTGAAAACATCGCCCCCTCCATGTGCTACGCATATGCCGCTCTGGCCGAAGGCTGCCCCTTCATCATGGGCGCCCCCAACACCACCGTCGACATCCCCGCAATGTGGGAACTCTCCGAAAAAACCGGCATGCCCATCGCCGGCAAAGACTTCAAGACCGGTCAGACCCTCGTTAAATCCGGCTTCGCACCCATCATCGGCACCCGCATGCTCGGCCTCTCCGGCTGGTTCTCGACCAACATTCTCGGCAACCGCGACGGCCTCG
>CAMWSP010000111.1 GCA_947176935.1 uncultured Porphyromonadaceae bacterium
ATTCTCCATAATGCTTGCCGAGAAGAACGGACTGGCGTAATTGCCGTGCATCCAGATAAACAGCTCCGTCAGCGAATCGGCCGGAGTGTTTTCAATGCGCTGCAGGTCGGCCAGAATCGGCTGAGCGCCCTCGGCGTTGCGGCGAACCGAGTCCATTGCCAGATTATAGATAGTAGCCACTTTATAGGCCACGGTGCCCTCCTCGGGGTTCGAGGCGGCCACGCCGGTAACCAGCTGGCGCACGCGTTCCTGGGCGGTGTCGCGCAGCAGGTCGAAGTTGCCGAAGCGGGCATACTCGCCGGTCAGCGGATGCTCCTGCATCCACGCATTATTTACATACAGATAAAAATCTTCGCCGGCCGGAATAGAATCCGACAGCTTTGCCAGGTCGAGGCTCTTGGTGGTCGGGGCCTTAGTGCAGGCCGTCAGGGAAATAGCCATAGCAAGAGCAAGTTTTAAAAGTTTCATTGATGAATAAAGATTAGTTTCTGCCCGCAAAGTTACAAAAAAATTTCCGAATAATAATTTTATAGGTCTAAGCGGCTCCGCAAGCCGGCCGAATTTGTTAAAAAATGGGATAAAATTGCAGGAAGGTTAAAAGTAAGTTACAAAGCCGTTACAGTACCAACCTTTCCGCAACAACCCTTGTTTAGCTTTCGAACAAACGATAAAACACTTTAAAACTTCAAAAATATGATCACTCTCGACAACATCAAAAATATCCACAACAAGTACAACAACCTCGCCGCCGATGCCGACGTTTGCACCGAACGCAATCTCCACAATCTGATGATGTATGCTTTCGACAGCAACCACATCGACTTCGATGGCGACAAACTCACTCTGACCAACGGCCAAGGCCCCCTGAAGGCTATTGAAATCGAACGCATAGCCGGCGCCGAAGACCTCGGTTCTCACTGGGCAATCGTTCTCCCCGCTTCGGTGGTGTTCGTCAACAAGCGCGACGGCGAAGTCAGAGTGGCCCTCGTCGACTAAGAAACCAACCACAATCACTTTCACAATTCATTTTCACAAAAGTAGTAGAGAGACCCGGGCACGGACGTGAGTCCCCGCCGGGTCTAATTTTTTTCGGAAATTTTGCGTAACTTTGCCCTCAAACTAATTATTGACACCATATGCAGAAGCGATTTTTTGATTTCATGGCCCGCTCGGTGAGCAATTTCACTGCGGTGCAGGCCGCCGGCGAGCTGCTCGAGGCTGCCGGTTTTGTCCGCTTGTATGAATCGGATCCGGAGTGGAAGCTGACTCCCGGCTCTAAGTTTTATGTGGTTAAGAACGATTCGGCGGTTTTTGCCTTTATAGTCGGCTCGGAGCAGCGCTATTCGATAGTTGCGGCCCACACCGATTCCCCCACGTTCCGCCTGAAGCCGAATCCGGAAATGGTTGTCGGCGCCTGCAGTTCGGAGTCCGACCTGCTGGTCAAGCTCAACACCGAGGTTTATGGCGGCGCCATCTGGGCTTCGTGGTTCGACCGCCCGCTGGGTCTGAGCGGCCGCGTTGTTCTTTCCGACCTGACCACCCGCATTGTGCGCCTCGACGAGCCGAGGCTGATTATTCCGCGTCTGGCAATCCATTTCAACCGCCAGGTTAATCAGGGCGTGGCCCTGTCGGCGCAGAAAGATATGCTGCCCGTTCTGGGCTATATCAGCAAGAATCTGGGCGGTGCCGGGGCCATTCGCCGGCTGCTGGCCGAGCATATCGGCGTGAGTGCCGACGAAATTCTGGATTTCGACATAACGCTGTTTGACCTCCAGGAGCCGATGACCGTTGGCGCGGACTCCTCATGGGTTAACTGCGGCCGGCTCGACGACCTGGCCATGGCCTGGTGCGGCCTGGAGGCTCTGCTGGCCGATGCTGGCGCCGAGATCGGCCCGACCCGCGTGCTGGCACTGTTCGACAATGAGGAAACCGGCTCGGGAACGCGCCAGGGCGCACACTCGCCGGTTTTGCGCAATTTGCTGCGCCGCCTGTCAATCAGCGCGTTCAATGCCTCCGAGGAAGAATTTCTGGCTTCGCTGGCCGCTTCGTTCTTCATTTCGGCCGACTGCGCCCACGGCGCCCATCCCAATTATCTGGAAAAGATGGACCCGGTGAACCTGCCGCGTCTGGGCGGCGGCCCGGTAATCAAGGTGAACGCCAACTGCAAGTATATGACCGACGCCCTGTCGGCCGCGCGCTATAAGGTTATCTGCCGCAATGCCGGAGTGCCCGTTCAGGAATTCGTGAACCATTCCGACTCGCCCGGCGGCTCAACGTTGGGCAACATTCTGACTTCTACGCTCGACATCGACGGCGTTGACATGGGCATTGCGCTCTGGGCCATGCACTCGGCGCGCGAAACCGCTTCGCTGACCGATATTGAAATGACCGTTAAGTCTTTCCGCGAGTTCTACTGCAAGTAATAGAGCCGCGTAGTGGCGCGCGTGGTCGCCGTGTAGAGCCAGCGGTAATACTCAAGGCTCTGCATGGCGTCGGTGGGCACTCCCGCCAGGTCGGCTATAACGTTGACCCACTGGCCGCCCTGCGCCTTGTGGCAGGTCACCGCATAGGCATATTTCACCTGCAGGGCCTGGAAGTAGGGATTGGTGCGCATGGCGCGCAGGCGGGTTGAATGGGGAGTGTAGTCGCTGAATAGCTCGGGGTCGTTATAAACGGCGTCGAAAAGCAGCTGCTGGTCCTCGGCGGTGAGCGCCGGGGAGTTCGAGGTGAGGCACTCCAGAACTATCTTGCAGTCAATTTCCACCGAGCGGTAGGGGAACGCCAGCTTTACGTCGGCAAAGCGGAAGCCATATTTATCTTCCATGCCGTAAATGCGCACAACCCGCGCCGTGTCGCCGTTGGCAATGAAGTCGAGGCCGTCAACGCGGGCGCTCCAGTGGTAGTTGTTTTTCGCCACGAGTAGCAGCTCATCGCGCGTGAGCTCCTCCTCGCGCCCCAAAATGGTTGAACGTATGGCCAGGTTGAACTGGGTGGCGCGCCAGTTCGCGCGCGTAACTATTATGGTTTCATCGATGCCGTCGAGCCCGTAGAGGTCGCTGAGCAGGTCGGGCATTTCGGCGCCGTCGAGCCGCATAACGTCGTCGAAATCAAAGCTCAGCTCCGGCATGGGCAGCGGGTCCAGGCGCATTTGGCGGCGCAGGCGGGTGGCATTGAAAAGTATGCCCGACGAACGCGCCTGGCGAACGGTGTCGGTCAGCTGCACCCGGGTCACCTTCAGCCCGTAGGAGCGCAGCGTTTCGGGCTGCAGGGCCGGCGACTCGGTGCACCCCACCGGCGGCAGCTGCGCGGTGTCGCCCAGCAGAATCAGGCGGCACGCCTCGCCGGTGTAGACGTAGTGAATCAAATCGCTGAGCAGGTCGGCGCCCGCGCCGTCGCTGCTGCCTATCATCGAGGCCTCGTCAACGATGAAAACCGTGCGCCGGTGAGTATTGTCAATCACCGCCTGAAACGGCTGACCCGGCTTGGGCGGCCGGTAGATTTTGCGGTGAATGGTGTAGGCCGGAAAGCCCGAATAGGAGGCGAAAACCTTGGCGGCACGGCCCGTGGGCGCCAGCAGAACCGAAGCGACTCCCGCCGAGTGGAGCGCGCGCACCAGCGCCGAAACCAGGGTGGTTTTGCCGGTACCGGCATAGCCGCAGAGCATGAAAACGCTGTCGGCCGGCGCGCCGCTGCGGCAAAAACGTGCCAGAGCTGCCATGCACTGCACCTGTTGGTCGGTGGGCACATATGGCAGCTCACGCACTATAGATTCTGCAAATTCGCCTACGGTCAAGGGTGCAGAACGCTTACTTCAATTTCCATTCAAAGCCGTCTTTGGTATCCTTCACGTCGAAACCAATGGCAGCCAGGCTGTTGCGGATAAGGTCGCTCGTGGCCCAGTCCTTTTTGGCCTTGGATTCGGCGCGAATCTGCAGCAGCAGGTCAACCGCCTGCTCATAGGGCTTGAGATTCGCGGCGCCGGAGGCCATTTCGGGGGGCAGAATGCCCAGAATGTCGAACAAGAACGTCTGAAACAGCTCCTTCATCTTGACGATATCGGCTTCGGTTGCCTGAGCTGCGCCGTCGTTGACCTGATTAACAATGCGGCAGAGGTCAAACAGGTGGCCGATAACTATGGGGGTGTTCAAATCGTCGTCCATCGCCTCATACATCTTGGCCTCCAGCTCGTCGAGATTGCCTATGGTGCTCGTTTCCGAAGGCTTGAGCTCCTGCAGGCGGCGGTAGCCGTCGGCCATGCGCTGATAAGCCTTTTCGGCGGCCTGAAGGGCGTCGTTGCCGAAGTCGAGAGTGGAGCGATATTGCGCCATGAGGATGAAAAAGCGTATGGTCATCGGCGAATAGGCGCGGGTCAGCAGCGGGTGGGTGCCCTCGAAGAACTCGTCGAGGGTAATGAAGTTGCCGTAGCTCTTGCCCATCTTCTTGCCGTCGATGGTAATCATGTTGTTGTGCATCCAGTAGCGCACTGCATCGTGGCCGTTGTGGGCAACGCTCTGCGCGATTTCGCACTCATGGTGGGGGAACATCAGGTCCATGCCGCCGCCATGAATATCAAACGTTTCGCCAAGATATTTCTCGCCCATCACCGAGCACTCCAGGTGCCAGCCGGGAAAACCTTCGCTCCAGGGCGAGGGCCAGTGCATGATATGCTCCGGCGCGGCTTTTTTCCAGAGGGCGAAGTCGGCGGGATTGCGCTTTTCGCTCTGGCCGTCGAGGGCGCGGGTGTTGCTCAGCAGTTCCTCCACGTTGCGACCCGAGAGCTTGCCGTAGGGGTAGTCGCGGTTATACTTCTCAACGTCGAAATAGACTGACCCCTGGCTTTCATAGGCATAGCCGGCGTCGAGCAGCGCCTGAATGTAGCCGATCTGCTCAACGATGTGGCCGCTGGCGTGGGGTTCGATGCTCGGCGGCAGAACGTTGAGGCGCTCCATTGCCTTGTGGTAGCGGTTCAGATAGTGTTGAACAACTTCCATCGGCTCGAGCTGCTCCAGGCGGGCCTTGACTGCGATTTTGTCTTCGCCGTCGTCGGCGTCGTTGACCAGATGACCAACGTCGGTTATGTTGCGCACATAGCGCACCTTATAGCCCAGATGGCGCAGGTAGCGGAACAGAATGTCGAACGTAATGGCCGGGCGGGCGTGGCCCAGGTGGCCGTCGCCGTAAACCGTCGGGCCGCAAACATACATGCCCACCATTTCCGGATGGAGCGGCACAAACTTTTCCTTGCGCCTCGAAAGCGAGTTATAAATGGTCAGATTATGCTCTTTCATAGCTTTTACGCGCCCATGAAGGGATTCGGTATGCCGCCGTTGCCGGGCTGCTGCTTGGGCTGGCGGGGTTTGATTTCGCCAAAGGTCTTTTCATAGCGCTGAACGTTTTCGGCCAGTGCGTTGAGCAGCTGCTTGGCGTTTTCGGGAGTCATGATAACGCGGGTCTGAACGCGCGCGGGGTTCATGTTGGGCGCAACGGTGATGAAGTCCATGAAGAACTCGTTGGGACCATGAGCTATCATTGCCAGATTGCAATAGTTGCCTTTTGCCACTTCGGGCGACAGTTCTATTTTAATTTCCTGTTGATTCTGATTTGCCATAATTGTAAAGTTTATTTTTTAATTAGTATTGATTTTAGTTCGTTGTTGGGTGCGGTATAATTCACGTTGATGGCTTCGCATCCGTGAAGGTCGAAAATCTCGTCGATGCGCCAGGAGGCGAAGAGCTGACGCTCGGCGGCCGGACGCGAATCGGGCGCGGCGCCAACAACTATGTAGGCCTCCGCGGTGGGATAGGAAAGGGTCGTTGCCTCGACCAGCAGGTCTATGTTCTTAGCGTCGCCGCTGAAGGTGATAACCGAGGCGAGGTTCAGCCAGTTGCCCGAACGCCACACACGGGCCTGACCGAGAGGCTCGCCCAAGTGAATATCCGACGCGGCGGCGATTTCGGCCTTGCCGGTGGGTATGGGCATAACGGCGGTGAGCTGCACCTGAGCCGAAACGCCATAGTCGTTGGCCTGGTAGTAAATCAGCGCGCGGTTGCCGGCCTTGAGCTTGGCGTCGGGGGCCACCCATGCGGCATAAAGCTTCACCGAGTCGCCTTGGGCATCGGAGTAGCTGAATGTGCTGATGCCCGACCCGTCGGTGCCGTCGAAGGTCACTATCGAGGCCACCACCTGCGGGCCGGCCGGTTCTTCGGTGCCGTGGCAGCCGGCCAGAGCAGCCGCAGCAATCAGCGCAAAAAGTAAAAACAGTTTCTTCATATCACCTGCAAAAATACGAAAAAAATCAACAATCACCAACCCTGCCGCCGAAAAAAAGCCGCAACCCGGTGGGGTCGCGGCTCGATTATGTGGCTAAAGGGAATTAGCCGTTGTATTTTTTCATCACGGCGATGAGGTCGAGAACCTTGTTGGAGTAGCCGATTTCGTTGTCGTACCAGCTAACAACCTTAACGAAGGTGTCGGTCAGGGCGATACCTGCCTTAGCGTCGAAGATGGAGGTGCGGGGGTCGCCGAGGAAGTCGCTCGAAACGACTGCGTCTTCGGTGTAGCCGAGAATACCCTTGAGTTCGCCTTCGCTGGCTTCCTTCATGGCAGCGCAGATTTCAGCGTAGGTAGCGGGCTTGGCGAGGTTAACGGTGAGGTCAACTACGGAAACGTCGAGGGTGGGAACGCGCATCGACATGCCGGTGAGCTTGCCGTTGAGTTCGGGAATTACTTTGCCAACAGCCTTGGCAGCGCCGGTGCTCGAGGGGATTATGTTGCCCGAAGCAGCGCGGCCGCCGCGCCAGTCCTTCATCGAGGGACCGTCAACGGTCTTCTGGGTAGCGGTGGTGGAGTGAACGGTGGTCATCAGGCCGTCGGTGATGCCGAACTTGTCGTTCAGAACCTTTGCGATGGGAGCAAGGCAGTTGGTGGTGCAGGAAGCGTTGGAAACGAACTGCTGA
>CAMWSP010000112.1 GCA_947176935.1 uncultured Porphyromonadaceae bacterium
AGCCAACATGTCGCGGCTGTCGGGCGCGGCTCCTTCGGGCAGTTCGGAGCCGGTCAGGGCAGCCGAAGAGCGGAAAAGGTCAATCAGGCTCATCAGCGTTTCGACCGGCTGCTCGCGGCCTTGGATGGCAGCGGGCCAGCTGACAATCAGAGGCACTTTGGTGCCGCCGTCGTAGTTGGAATATTTGTCGCCGCGGGCGCCGCCGGTGGGCTGGTGGCCGTTGAGCAGTTCAAAAGCCTTGTCGTCATAACCATCGTCGCAAACGGGACCGTTGTCAGACGTGATAATCAGCAGCGTGTTATCCCTGACGCCGGCCGAATCGAGCGCGGCGAGCACTTGGCCCACAGTCCAGTCAAACGACGATATGGCGTCGCCGCGCAAACCCATCGGGCTCTGACCGCGGAAACGGGCATGAGGCCAGCGGGGAACGTGTACGTCATTAGTGCATAGCCACATAAAGAACGGCTCATCCTTATGCTCCATGATAAACCGGCGCGAATGTTCGGCTATGGAGTCGGCAATGTTCTCATCCTTCCAGAGCGCGCGGCCGCCGCCACGGCTGTAGCCTATGCGCGAAATGCTGTCGACTATGGTCTGGTCGTGGCCGTGGGTCCAGTCCAGCTTCAGCGCATGGCGATGGTCGCGTCCCGTCGGCTCGCCGGGGAAGTTCTGCCGGTAGCTCACTTCGATGGGCGATTCGGGGTCGCGGTTGGCAATGGTGTCCTGCTCGATGTAGACGCAGGGCACACGGTCGGCCGTTGCGGCCTGAATATAGTGATAGTCAAAGCCTATGTTGCGCGGAGTGTGGTCCAGAGTGCCGTTCCAGTCCTGCTCGCCGGCCTTGGTGCCGAGGCCGAGGTGCCATTTGCCGATTGCGGCGGTTTTATAGCCCGCGTCTTGAAACATACGGGCCACGGTGTACTGCTCCGGGCCGATAATCAGGCCGGCATCGCCCGGAAGTACTCCAGTGCCAGGTTTGCGCCAGGGATATTCGCCGGTCAGTATCGAATAGCGGCTCGGGGTCGACGTGGCGGCCGACGCATGGCAGTTCAGAAAACGCAGCCCGCTGGCGGCCACGCTGTCGGCATTGGGCGTTTCAACGTTCTTGGCGCCATAGCAGCCGAGGTCGCCGTAGCCGAGGTCGTCGGCCACGAGAAATATAACGTTCGGACGCTCCTGAGCCAGGGCGCTGCCCGCCGCAAGAGCCATGAGTAGAGGTAGCTTCATTGCTTATGAATGGTTTTGGGGATTATCATGTCAACTATTTTGATGGCCGTGGCATCGAAGCGGGTCGGCGAAAAAACGAACCAGCGCTGAAGAATAAAGTTCCACGCCAGCGAAACAATGAGAGAAACGGTCAGACGCGCGGCAGCGAAATAGCCGTCGGGCTTGAAGCCGATGGTTTCGAGCCACGTCCACGACTGCAGCAGGCGGAAAAGGCCTTCGGTGCCCGCGGAATTGAGAATCAGCGAGCCGAGCCAGACCAGGAAGAACTTCAGCATCACGGCGCGGATGGCCTGCCCCTGGGCATGGAAAGTGAATTTATAGCCTATGACACAGTTCACCACTCCGCCGAAAAACGCGCCCAGCGCCGTGGCCAGCCAGGGATACAGATGAACCCACACATAGAACACGAAGCTGAGAATCATGTCGGTCCAGGAGCTTATCTGCGACGACACGGTGGAGCGCAGGAAGGTGAATACTATTCCGTTGCTCTGCATGAATCGGTTCATCAGGTTTCTCATACGCTTCATATAACTGTTGGATGCTCAGCTTGCCACATGCGCACTACGCGGGTGAACTGCTCCCAATATTTTTCGGTTTTATACTCGCCTACGCCATAAACCTGCGCGAATTCCTGCTTGCTGACCGGACGGAGGCTCGCTATAGACAGCAGAGTGCGGTCAGAGAATATCATATATGGCGCCAGCCCTTGAATCTTGGCCAGATTGCTGCGCAGCTCCTTGAGCCGCTTAACCAGCTGACCGTTCGGGTTCGCTGCCGCAGCCGGCTTGGGCTTGGGCGTTTTCTGCTTCGGCTCTATGTGCTCGTAGAGGAACTGCGCCAGAGTGACGCGCTCCTGTCCGTGCACCACCCTCAGCCCCTGCGGCGTGACTTTAAGGTGATTGGCCTCGTTATAGGCCACTTCTATCAGCCCCAGCTGGAGCATCTGCGACAGGTATGCCCGCCAGTGGGCCACCCCCAGGTCGCGCCCGGCGGCATAGGTTTTGATTTTGTCGTAGCCCTTGGCAATGAGCTCCGCGCGAGCCGAGCCGCGCAGAATGTCGATGAGCATGTTCACTCCCACGCTCTGGTCGGTGCGGATAATGGCGCTGAGCGCTTTCTGCGCAACCACCGTGCCGTCGAAGCGCAGCGGCGGCTGCCGGCAAACGTCGCAGTTGCCGCAGTCGGCCGTGGTTTCCTCGCTGAAATAGCTCAGCAATATGCGGCGCCGGCAAACCGACGCTTCGGCATATTCGCGCATGCGCGAAAGTTTTTCCCGGTTGATTTCCTTCTGGCCGCTCTCGTCGATGAAGCTCTGCAGCGTTGCTATATCCTGGAAGGAATAGAACATGAGCGCCTCGGCGGGCAGGCCGTCGCGCCCGGCGCGGCCAATTTCCTGATAGTAGCCCTCGATGTTGCGCGGCAGATTGTTGTGAACAACGTAGCGGATATTGCTCTTGTCGATACCCATGCCGAAGGCTATGGTGGCGCACACGACCTGCACGTCGCCCTGAATGAACCGCCGCTGCGCCTCCGAGCGCTGCTCCGGGGTGAGCCCGGCGTGGTAAACGGCAACGCTGTAGCCTCTGACGTCGAGCTCCGCCGCCATCTGCTCGGTGGTTTTGCGGCTCAGGCAATAAATAATGCCGGAATCGTCGGGATAGCGGTCAATAAGGTCGCATATCTGCTTCAGCTTCATCTGCCGGCCGGGGTTTTGCTTGACGGTGAGCGAAATATTAGGCCGGTCGAACGAGGAGATAAACACCGCCGGATTCCGCAGGTTGAGCTGGCGCGAAATATCCCGGCGCGTGAGCTTGTCGGCAGTGGCGGTAAGCGCCACCACCGGCACCGACGGAAATGCCTCCTTGATGCGCGCCAGCTGGGTGTACTCCGGCCGGAAGTCGTGGCCCCACTGCGAAATGCAGTGTGCCTCGTCGATGGCAAAGAGCGAAACGGCGGCCGGGAGCGCCCCGGAGTCCAGGTCGGAAATCAGCCTCTCGGGCGAAACGTAGAGCAGCTTCAGGTGGCCGCGGCGCAACGCTTCGTAAACCTCGGCGTTCTGCGCGTCGGTGCGGTTGGAATGCAGTGCGGCAGCCGGAATGCCGTTGGCGCGGAGTGCCTGCACCTGGTCTTCCATCAGCGCTATCAGCGGGCTAACAACAATCGTAACCCCCGGAAGCAGCAGCGCCGGAATCTGATAGCAGAGGCTTTTGCCGCCGCCCGTGGGCATCAGCACCAGCGAGTCGCGCCCCGCGCAGATGCCGCTGATAATTCCGAGCTGATTCGGCCGGAAGGTGTCATAGCCGAAAAAGCGCTTCAAAACCGCGTGGGCCTGCTGCTCAATAGGCGTTTTCTTCTCCGACGAAACCATTAACTATGGTCTTGATAAAGATTTTAATGTCGAGCATAATCGACCAGTGTTCTATGTACCACACGTCGGCACGCACCCGTTTTTCCATTTTTATCAGCTCGTCGGTGTTGCCGCGATAGCCGCACACCTGCGCCCAGCCGGTAATGCCGGGCTTGACCATGTGGCGTATCATATAGCGGTCAATGAGAGCCTTATATTGCTCCGTGTGGGCCAGCATGTGGGGTCGCGGACCAACTATCGACATGTCGCCGCGCCAAACGTTGATAAACTGCGGCAGTTCGTCGAGCGAGGTGCGACGCAAAAAGTCGCCCACCTTGGTCTTGCGCGGGTCGTTGCTGGTTGCCTGCGTAGAATCGGCCTCGGCATTGACGCGCATGGTGCGGAATTTCAGGCAGTAGAATTCGCGGCCGAGATAGCCGGTGCGCTTCTGCTTGAAAAACACCGGACCGGGCGACGACATTTTCACCGCTATGGCTATCGGTATAAACAAAATCGGCGAGAACAGCAGCGCAACCGACGAGAACAAAAAGTCGAAGCTCCGTTTAATCATGCGGTTATACGCGCGATTGAGCGGGTTGGCCAGCGGAGTGAGCACCGGCAGCCCTTCGACATTGTCGAGCTCGAAACGGCGCCCGACGTAGGGCGACAGCTTCGGCACATAGCGGAACTCAATCATGGCGTCGTCGGTTATGCGGATGCAGCGCAGCAGGTCGGCTTCGTTTTCGCCCGACAGCACATAGTACACCTCATCGATGCGCTCGCTCTTGATAAACGGCTCCAGGTCGTCGAGCGTGCCGCAATAAAGGCCGGCGAAACCCGGCGCGGGCGACTTGTCGAAAAAGCCCATGATGCGGTAGCCGTAGCCTTCGTTCTTGCGCAGCGAATCGGCCAGGCGGCGCGCCGTGGAATTGGTGCCGACTATGGCCACTCGCCGGTAGTTGCCGCCATGCTTGCGGTAGATTTTGATAAACAGGCGCGTCAGGCTCCACGTCAGCGGCAACGCCACGAGCATCATGGCGTAATATTGGCAGAAATAGGGCGTCGGGAAATCGTCGACCTGCAGGAATTCCAGCAGGGTAACAAACACCAGCGCATGGAGCGCCACGGCGCGCAGCGACTCAACGAGCACGCGGTCAACGTGCACCGTGCGCTGCATGCGCACGTGCTCAAAAAGCAGCGCTACGGGTATATAGGCCAGCGAAACGCCCAGCCATTTGGTTCGCGCATAGTGGTCGAGCAAGTCGGGATGCACAACGCACAGAATCCCGAACAGCACGTTAACCACCAGCAAGTCAATAACCGAAAGCACCTCGCGCTGATAGCGGCCGAAACGGCCCCGCGAGCGAGGATCAGGCATTGGCTTCCTTTTTGGCGTCTAAAATCTGGATTTTCTTTTCAATGTTGGTCAGTTCGTCGCGCAGGCGGGCAATGCGGCGTTCCATATCGCGCACCATGGCCTCGCCCGATTTGCTGCGGGAATTGAAGAAACCGAGGTTGTTCTCGAAAGTCTTGATTTCGTTTTTCTTCATTTCGAGCGAGCGCATGAGTTTTTCGCGCTGACGCGAAAGGTCGTTGCCGCTCAGCTGGTTCACGTCGTTTTCAAACGCCGCCATGGCAGCCTTCTGGGTGCTCATGTCGAGTTCGTCGTGCAGGCGCGCAACTTCGGCGCGATAGGCATCGTGAATCTTGTCTTTGTCGCGGAACGGAACATGGCCTATGCCCTGATATTCCTTCATAAGCTCGCGCACCGTGGCTATGGCGGCCTTGCGGTCGTCGCCCTCGGCGGCAACAATGGCTTTCAGCTTGTCGATGATGTCGCGCTTGGCCTTGAGGTTGGTCTGCTCTACCGAGCGGCGCTCGTTGGAGTTGGCCTTCTTGGCCTCGAAGAACTTGTCGCACGCGGCACGGAAGCGGGCCCACACGGCGTCGCTGTGCTTTTTGGGCACCGCGCCGATTTCTTTCCACTTGGCCTGAAGCTGAATCAGAGCCTCGCCGGCCTTTTTCCAGTCGGTGGAGTCCTGAAGCTCCTCGGCCATTTCGCAAAGGCTGATTTTCTTGGCCAGGTTCTCGGCCGATTCCTCCTTGGCACCCTTGAAATATGCACCCTTGGCGGCGAAGAAGTTATCGCAAAGCTCGCGGAAGCGGCCATAGAGCTGCGCGTTGGCCTTGCGCGATGCGAAGCCGAGCTGCTTCCATTCTTCCTGGATGGCGATTACAGCCTTGGTGGCCTCATCCCAGGCGGTAAACGAAGTCAGCGCGGCCAGGTCAACGGCTTCGAGCTTTTCGATGAGAGCCTTCTTGGCATCCTCATTCTGACGCTCAATAGCCTTGCGTTCCTCAAAAAACGCCTGATATTTCTTGTTGATTTCAGCGGAATAATCCTTGAACTTGGCCCAGATTCCCTCGCGGTATTCCTTGGCCACGGGGCCGATTTCGCGCCATTTTTCATGCAGGTCCTGCAAGCGGCGGAAAGCAACCACGATGTCGGGTTCCTCGGTCAGACGGGCGGCTTCCTCGCAAATCAGGCTCTTCGATTCGAGATTCTTGCGGAAGTCCAGGTCGCGCAGGTCTTTGTTGACTTTGAGCTGGTCGTAGAACTTCTCCGTAGCGGCCTGATAGCGCTTCCAGGAGTCGGAAACCTCAGGCGCAGGCACCTCGCCAACGGCTTTGAAGTCAACCTGAAGGGCGCGAACGCGCTCCAGCTGGAGGTGAACGTTATCGGCATCGTCGGCCGCAGCCTCGATCTGAGCTATGATTTCATTCTTGCGAGCCAGGTTGGCAGCCTTTTCAGCCTCCTGCTCAGCGGCCAGCGCGGCCTTGTTCTCCTTTATTTTAGCATAAGCGGCCTTAAACTGCTCCTCGGCAGGATCCTCGGCGGGCACAAAACCCTCGTCGGAACCGTGAGCCTCTACATAGGCTGCCTTCTCTGCGCCCGTTTCCTCATGGCGCACACCATAGAACTGCACTTTCAAACGGTTAACGTCCTCGCGCGCAACTTCGGCGGCGGGCTTTTCCGACAGCTCTACCATGCGGGCAATAATCTCGTCCTTGGTCAGCGGAGCCGGCTTTTGGGGTTGGGGTGCAGAATCGTTAACAGCGGCCTCAGAGGTCGTCAAGGGTTGTTGGAGTTCAGTTTCCATGATGTTGAGAATTAAGTGATTAGAGTGTAGTGTAGAAGAACCGTGGACGCCACTGCGCCCAAGGCATATCGCAAATATTTTGCCCAAAGTTACTCATTTTCTTCCACACTCACAAATTTTTACCCAACAATCTCCGTTAAGCTTAGTCTCAGCAGAAATAAAAAAGGATCGGAAACGCTTTCCGTCGGTTTGGCTTACTGGG
>CAMWSP010000113.1 GCA_947176935.1 uncultured Porphyromonadaceae bacterium
TTCTTCAAGGTAGCGGTTGGTGACGGTTTGGAGCAGCCGGCGGTTGCGCATCAGGCGGGTGGCATAGTAGGCAGCTTTGGATGCGTAGTTGCCGTTGAGCGCGCGCAGCAGTTCTTTGGCGTCGGCTCCGGCAGCCAGCGCCGAGTCTACGGCGTTAAACAGCGCGGCTTCGACCGAGCCGCCGCGGATGCCGAGCGAGTCGAGGGTGAGCGCTTCGGTTGAATCGGCGGTCAGATAAACCGACTTGGCGCCGAGGTCAACGCGGAAAATCTCGCCGTTGGCGCGCGGCATGGTCATGGAGTAGTTGCCTTTGGCGTCGACCTTGGCCGAGTCCAGGGCATACCAGCCGCCGGTGAGGGTAGGGGCCATCACGAATACCGAGTCAACTCCGGCCGGAGCGGTGCCTTTAAGGCTCCATGAGTCGGTTTTGGAGCACGCGCCGAGCCCCAAGGTCAGCGCGGCGAGCAGAATCAGGGCAGAGTGTTTCATCATTCCATCAGTTTGCGATAGCGGCGGCGCTGCGGTTCTTTGCCGTCGGGGGTGTGGGCGCGTTTATATTCTTCGTAGTCGGAGTAAGAGCCTTCGTAGTAAACAACGTTACCCTCGCCTTCAAACGACAGGATGTGGGTGCAGATGCGGTCCAGGAACCAGCGGTCGTGGCTTACCACCACCGCGCAACCGGCGAATGCCTCGAGGCCTTCTTCGAGTGCGCGAAGGGTGTTCACGTCGATGTCGTTGGTCGGTTCGTCGAGCAGCAGAACGTTGCCTTCCTGCTTCAGGGCCATTGCCAGGTGCAGGCGGTTGCGTTCACCGCCGGACAGCACTCCCACTTTCTTTTCCTGGTCGGCGCCGGCGAAGTTGAATTTGCTCAGATAGGCGCGGGCGTTGACGTCGCGGCCACCCATGCGGAAGCTGTCGACTCCTTGCGAAATCACTTCGTAAACGGTTTTTTCGGGCAGCAGGTCGCGGTGGGTCTGGTCAACGTAGGCCACTTTAACCGTTTCGCCAACATCGAATGAGCCGGCATCGGCGTTTTCCAGTCCCATGATGAGTTTGAACAGCGTGGTTTTGCCGGCGCCGTTCGGGCCGATAACGCCTACAATGCCGTTTGGCGGCAGGGTGAAGTTCAGGTCCTTGAATAGTTGCTTTTTGCCAAAGGCCTTGGCCAGACCTTGAGCCTCGATAACCTTGTTGCCCAGACGCGGTCCGTTGGGAATGAAGATTTCGAGTTTTTCTTCGCGTTCTTTCTGGTCTTCGTTGAGCAGGCGGTCGTAGGAGTTCAGACGGGCCTTGCCCTTTGCTTGACGGGCCTTGGGCGCCATGCGCACCCATTCCAGCTCGCGCTCCAGGGTTTTGCGGCGCTTGGAAGCCTGCTTTTCTTCCTGAGCCATGCGCTTGGTTTTCTGTTCGAGCCAGCTCGAGTAGTTGCCTTTCCAGGGAATTCCTTCGCCGCGGTCGAGTTCCAGAATCCAGCCGGCAACGTGGTCAAGGAAGTAGCGGTCGTGCGTAATGGCTATGACGGTGCCGGGATATTGCTGCAGGTGCTGTTCGAGCCAGTCAATCGACTCTGCGTCGAGGTGGTTGGTCGGTTCATCGAGCAGCAAAACGTCGGGCTGCTGGAGCAGCAGGCGGCAGAGGGCCACGCGGCGGCGTTCACCGCCGGAGAGGGTGGTTACCGGCTGGTCGTCGGGCGGCCACTGCCGGGCGTCCATCGCGCGTTCTAGCATGGAGTCGATGTTCCAGGCGTCGGCGGCGTCGAGCTTATCCTGCAGCTCGGCCTGACGGGCAAGCAGCGAGTCGAAGTCGGCATCGGGTTCGGCAAAGGCTTCGTTGATTTTGTCGAACTCGGCCAGCATATCCATTATCGGCTGCACGCCTTCGCGAACAACTTCGATAACCGTTTTTTCGGGGTCGAGCTTGGGGTCCTGTTCCAGATAACCCACCGAGTAGCCGGGCGAAAATACCACTTCGCCCTGATAATTCTTGTCGATGCCGGCAATGATTTTCAAAAGTGAGGATTTACCGGAGCCGTTCAAACCGATAATGCCGATTTTGGCACCATAGAAAAACGACAGGTAAATGTTTTTAAGAACTTGCTTCTGGGGAGGGTAGGTTTTGCTTACGCCTACCATTGAGAATATGATTTTTTTATCGTCTGCCATGTTGGAATGATTGGTGAGTGATAAATTCGGTTTATTTGCGGCGGGCGGCGGTTTTCACGCGGTAGTCGCAGCTGAATTTGCCGTCCATGAGGTTGCGGAGCTTGTTGCGGATAAGGAGTTTGCGCGTGGCGGAAACGTGGTCCATATAAACCTTGCCGTTCAGGTGGTCAACCTCGTGCTGCACGCAGCGGGCCAAAAAGCCCGACATTTCCTCTTCCTTAGGCTGGAAATTCTCGTCGAGCCAGCGCAGGCGAATATGCTCCACGCGGTTAACGTTCTCGCTCAGATTCGGCAGGCTCAGGCAGCCTTCGGCGCGCGTAACTTCCTCGCCGTCGAGAACCTCGACTTCCGGATTGATGAGAACGAACTTGCGGCCTGCACATTCGGGATTGCTCTCTTTGAGCACGTCGACGTCGATAACCACCAGCTTGATGCTCAGGCCCACCTGCGGGGCGGCCAGGCCGCAGCCTTCGGCGGCATACATGGTTTCAAACATATTGTCGATCAGAGCCGGTAGATTGGGATAGTCGGGCGTCACGGGTTCGGTTGCACGGCGCAGAACCGGATGGCCGTAGATATAAATCGGGAGTTTCATTTTTGGTTATATATGCTTTCGAGATAATCGGTGAGAATGATGGTGGCGGCGGTGCGGTCAACCAGCGCTTTGTCGCGCCGGGCCATTTTGTGGAGTCCGCCGGCGAGCATTGCCTGGTGGGCCAGGGCGGAGGTGAAGCGTTCGTCGTAGAACTGCATGTCGACCGCCTGAGGCAGCCGGCGGCGCAGCGCCCGCGAGAACGGCTCGATGTAGGTCCACGATTCCGACGGCTCGCCGCGCAGGGTTGTGGGGCGCCCGAGCAGAACCAGGTCAACGCGGTTCGACGCTATATAGTCAAGCACGAACTGCAGAACCTCGGCGGCTCCGACGGTGGTCAGCGGCGTTGCCGACAGGCGCAGCTCATCGGTCACCGCGATTCCGCAGCGTCTTCTGCCATAGTCAATGCAAAGGATTCTTGCCATCAGGTGCAAAGTTACGCAAAATTCGCGAGATTCTTGCACCGACGGCGAATTTTTTCGGGCAAATTGTGCCCGATGTCCGGGGTCAGAACGTAAACATTGCCGTGAGGTTAACCCGCGAAGCGGCTTTGTGTTCGCCCGAAAAGTTCTTGCGCACGCCGAAGTCATATTCGGCGGCCACCGTTACTCGCGGAATGATGCTCCAGAAAATGTTGGCGCAAGCAAACGTGCCGTTCTTATATTCCGCCGGGGCCACTCCCGGGCGCGGCATATAGTGCGTCTGGCTGGCTGCAAGGGTGGCGAATATGTTCGGCCGGAAGTTATATTGCAGGCCTGCGCACCAGCCCATGGCGGCGGGAGCGTAGAGCGCGTCGGGGTCTGTCGGGTCCGCAACGAGGTCATATTGGCCGTGGAGCAGGTCGCCGCCGAGTCCGGCATAGCCGTGGCCATAGTTCACGGTGGCATAGAGCGTTATGTGGCTTTCCGGCTTGCCTACCGCGCTGGCCTGCACGCCCCAGCCTGGCAGGGTGTGACGTTTGCTGTCGGCCAGAGTCATGTATGAGAGCGAACGGACTATGCCGCTGAGGCGAACGTGCTGACCCCGCTCCCATTCGTATTGCACGAAAGCGGCGGCATCGGGCAGCCAGTTCGACGCGGCCTTAACCCGTCCGCTCGAGGCGTCGATGGCGGTAGAGGGCGTTTCAATCGATGCCGCAACATACCATTTGCGGCCGAAGCAAGGCATATAGCGCACCAGAACGTTGGTGTTCGAAAACTTATTGTTCGGGCCGGCAGCATCGACTATGGCCGGCTGAGCGGCCGGGTCGGAAAAAGTCGATGCAGCATAGCCCACGGTGAAGTCGCGCACCACCGCATAGCTCTTTTTCAGTTTCAGGTCGCGGCCGTTATAGCCGGTAAAGTCCGCTTCGATATAAAGGCCGTAGGCGCCGATAACGTCGTTATGACCAATCAGGCGCACGTTGAAATAGGTTCCCGACGGCGTTGCGTTGAAGCGGCGGCTGTTGGCCGGATCGGCCGGAATGGGTATGGTATATGGCGCAAAAGCGTTCGAGGGCATGGCGCCGTTCCAGTCGTAGAACGCGCGCATACGCACTCCGCCGCCTATGCCCAGCGTCAGTTCCGAGCCTTTACTCAAAAACAGAAAGTAGGGCATGTCCGGGTCTTGCGAGTTGCGGAACTGGTCGTAATAGAACTGCTCTACAACCATTCGCAGCGAGTCGCGGTCGCGGTTGCGCAGCGAGTCGCTTTCGGGGCGCCCGTCAATGTAGACTACACGGTTGGATGCGGCTTTAGCCTTGATATGCGCGTCGCTCATGTGCTGCGCAAAAAGCAGTGGCGTCGACATCAGAGTCAACGCCAATACCAAAAGTTTCTTGGAGCTTGTCATATATATCGGTCGGTTGAATTAAGCGCTTTGGATTGCGGCGAGGAGTTCATCGCCCGCTATTTCGCCTACGTGGCGCCACACTTCGCTGCCGTTGCGGTAAATGATAAACGTCGGAATGCTGTGGGCGTCGGCGTGTTCGGCTTCGCGGGGATATTCGTCGATGTCGTATTGACAAACTGCCACATTGCCGCCAACCAGTTCCTTGAGTTCGTCAACAACAGGCATCATTCGCTTGCAGTGCGGACACCATGAGGCATAGAATTCAATCAGAGTAACGCCGGGGCGGGAAATAGCTTCTTCGTAGGTCATAGTCGATAGATTCAGAGGTTAGTAATACTTACCTCTATAACACCCGCCCCCTCCCCAAAGTTCAATTTAAATAGGCAGATACTGTTATATGTGCGCATAATTGATAAATATAACTTATCTATACATGCGCATAATTGCTAAATTTAGCGTAATTATACTTGCGTATTATAATAATTGTGACTAATTTTGCACCCGAACTTTAAATTTATTCCTATGATTTTCAGACGTAAAATTTATAATAAACTGCTTGATTGGAAAGAGAGTGTTCACGGTCAGAAAGCAATCCTTATAGAAGGGGCGCGTCGTATAGGCAAATCGACCATAGCCGAGGAGTTCGCCAAAAATGAATATAAATCATACATATTGATTGACTTCAACAAAATCGGCGATGCTGTTCGAAATGCTTTTGAAAATTATCTGGATGAGCTTGACACGTTTTTTATGATCTTATCGGCTGAATATAACGTTAGTCTTTATCGCCGTGAGTCCATAATTATTTTTGACGAGGTGCAGCAATTTCCAACTGCACGCCAGGCAATCAAGTATTTGGTCGCCGACGGCCGTTACGATTATATCGAAACAGGTTCTCTGATTTCAATAAAAGCCAATGTTGAAGGTATCACACTCCCTTCGGAAGAACGAAGGCTGATGATGTATCCATTGGACTTTGAGGAGTTTTTGTGGGCGATGAATGAAAGCAGAATGGCAGTTTATGTGCGTGATTGTTTTGAAAAGCGCGTTCCACTTGAGCAGAACCTGCATTCTAAGGCCATGTTTTTGTTCCGGCAATATATGATAGTAGGAGGTATGCCCAAACCGCTGTCCGCTTATATTGAACACGACAGAAGTTTTAAATTGGCAGATGAAGAAAAGCGCGACATTCTGAATCTATACCGCAGCGACATTTCCAAGATTAAAACGTCGGACAAGGCACGTGTGCTGGCCATTTTTGACCAGATTCCGGCTTTCTTGTCAATGTCCGAACGGCGTGTTGTGCTTGGTAATATTGAAAAGGGAGCTTCTTTTCCCAAGTATCACGACACTTTTTTCTGGTTGGCTGATTCCATGATTGTAAACGAGTGCTTTAATTGTGCCGATCCGAATGTGGGATTGTCGCTCAATGAGGACCGTACGTATGTTAAGTGCTACATGTGTGATACCGGACTGCTTGTTAGTCATTCATTCAATGAGAACGAAATGACCGACGGCGAACTGTATCGAGAAATGCTTCATGGAAAACTCTCAACAAACGAAGGAATGTTTTATGAAAATGCAATAGCCCAGATGCTTGTTGCCGCAGGCCATAAATTATTCTTTTACGTTCATTATAACGTTGAGAAACACCGCAATGATATTGAAATCGACTTCTTGCTTTCTAACAATAGTAAATTAAAATACAAGGTGTGGCCGATAGAAGTGAAGTCAAGCAACCGCTATTCGCTCACTTCGCTTTCGCGGTTCCATGAAAAGTTCAAAGAAAGGATTGGTAATGCAATCGTTATTCATCCTAAAAATCTGAAGTTTGAAGAAAGAATATTATACATACCGGCTTATATGACTTTTTGCCTGTAAAGGTGGCAATCAAGTGTTATTTTTTGCGGAGGGGGCAGTGGGCGTCGCAGCAGGAGCAGCTGCCCTCGGCGCGGCGGTGGGAGCGCACAAGGCGGCGAACAACGTTAATCAGGGCGGCTGCGATAATTATCGCAACTATTATCCATTGAATCATAGCTTTTTCAGTGCGGTTCGGAGTTTTGCCGGAGTCAGCGTTTCCGGATAGTCGGCAAAGGGCAGGCGCAGGTCGCAGCCTTCTTTATAGCGCGAGCAGCCATAGGCCGTGCGCCCTTTCAGCAGGTGGCCTTCGCCGCACTTGGGGCAGGCTATTTCCTCGATTGATTTCAGGCGCGGTGCGCGCGGCTTGGCCGTTGCCGCCGGTTTGCCTTTTTTCTTTTCCGGTTCGTCGTCGGCAATGATTATGCGGCGGTTGGAGTCGTCGGAAATCACCGAGCGCACTATTTCGATGAACATT
>CAMWSP010000114.1 GCA_947176935.1 uncultured Porphyromonadaceae bacterium
CCTTCCTCCCACCCCGCCGCAGTGGCCGCCGGCGATATTCCCGCCGAACTACTCGATGCCATCGCCTCGGTTATCAACGGCCAGCTGCCCCCGATGGTAGCGCAGTGCATCAACCCGGAAGCCCAGCGCGCCTATCTGGCCGAACAGTTGGGCGAGCCGCTGGCGGAGTTTGCCGAAACGCTCAAGCGCAAGGCGGTCAGCGATCTGACCGGCGACCGAGCCAAAATGCAGGCCGAGCTCGACGACCTGCGCGCCCGCCGCAAGGAAGTTTCCGATAAGCGCGAGGAGCAAAAGGCAGCCCTGCTGTCGGAGCAACGCCAGCGCCGGGCCCTGAGCGACCGCAACCGCGACCTGGAAGCGAAAATCGACGAACTCGACTCGCAAATCGAGCAACACAAGCTGACCATAGCCTCGCTGATGAACAAAATGAGAGTGGCCGAAGTGACCGACGGCGACGCCGCAGCCCTGCGCGAAGACCTGGCCGCACTCAATGCCGAGCTCTCGGCCAAAAACGAAGAAATCGCCTCGCTCAACGAAAAAATTCAGGAGCTGGAAACCGCAGCCGCAGTAGCGGCATCGCTCGAACAGCGACGCGAAGCCCAGGGCGAGCAACCCGAAAAGCCAAAACGCCGCCGCGGACCCCGCCGCCCCAAAACGCAGGCCTATGACCCGGAAAACGATGCGTCGGCCGACTTGGACAGCGTTGATTGGCTGCTCCCCGGCGGTGCTCCCGCCGGCCACACGCCCCACGTTGCCGACCCCGATTTCGGCTACCAGCCCCCAAAACACACTCCCGCACCCGATTCTGACGCCCAGCTAACTTTATTTTGACATGAAACGACTCATTTGCAGCGTAATCATCGCCGCCTCAGCCCTTTTCGCCTCGGCCAAGGTCGACATTCAAGACCTTGCCAACTATGTTTACCCCAACAACGGAACCGCATCGGCATCGCTGAACTTCATGCCCGACGGCCAGAGCTACCTGAAGCTCAGCGCCGACGGCAAAACCATTGGCCGCTACGACGTTGCCACCGGCAAACTCGTTGAAAACATTTTCGACGCCTCGAAAACCCGAGGCGACAACAAGCTGGAACGCATCAGCAGCTACACCCTCAGCCCCGACGGCTCGCTGCTGCTGGTCTATAAGGACAAACAGCCGATTTACCGCCGCACATTCCGCGCCGAATACTATATTTTCGACATCAAGCGCAACACGCTGAAGCCGCTGTCGACCGCCCACCCCTACCAGCAGTCGCCCGTGGTCAGCCCCGACGGCCGCATGATTGCCTTCATGGCCGCCGACAACAATATCTACATCCATAAGGTAGACTATGGCTCGGAAGTGGCAGTGACCACCGACGGCAAATTCAATTCGATTATCAACGGCGTGCCCGACTGGGTCTACGAAGAAGAATTCTCGACCAACCGCTCCATGGAGTGGGCGCCCGACAACTCGATGCTCTGCTATCTGAAATACGACGAAAGCCAAGTGCCGGCCTTCTCCTTCACCGAATATGAAGGCGCCTGCGACCCCAAGCCGCAGTTCAGCCTCTACACGGGCGAATACACCTACAAATATCCCGTTGCCGGCGAGCCGAACTCCAAAGTCACTCTCCATAGCTACGACGTTGAAACCCGCAAAACCAAGCAGATTGACCTGCCCGCAACCGACATCGAATATATTCCCCGCATTCACTTCGGCCCGACAGCCGCACAGCTGATAGTTCTGACTCTCAACCGCGAGCAGAACCGCCTGGACTTCTTCAGCGTGAACCCGCGTTCAACCGTGGCCACTCAGATTCATCAGGAAAAGAGCCGGACCTGGGTGCGCCCCGAGGTTTATCAGTCGGTAACCTATCTGCCCGACGCCATGGTAATTTACTCCGACCGCACAGGCTGGAGCCACCTCTACCGCATTGCCTACAACGGCAACGACCTCGGCGCCCTGACCTCCGGCGAATTTGACGTTACGGCCTTCTATGGCTACACCGCCGACGGCTCCTACTACTACCAGTCAACCTCGGCCGGCGCCATAAACCGCGTAATCACCAAAGTCAATCCCCGCAAAAAAACCTCGCAAAACGTATCGCCCGAATCCGGCTGGGCTACGGCCTCTTTCGCTCCCGGCGGTGCCTACTACATACTGAACCACTCGTCGGCCACCTCGGTGCCTGTTTTCTCGTTGGTTTCATCCGCCAAGGATAAAGCGCTCCGCACCCTCGAAGATAACTCCGCAGCCGCAGCCCGCTTTGCCTCCGCGCCCAAACGCGAATTCATCACCTTCCAGGCCATGGGCCGCGAATTCAACGCCTACCTGGTGAAGCCCGCCGACTTCGATCCCTCGCGCAAATATCCCGTCATTATGAGCCAATATAGCGGCCCCGGCTCGCAGGAAGTGGTGAACCGCTGGGGCATTGACTGGCCGCAATACTATGCGCAGCAGGGCTATGTGGTTGCCGGAGTCGACGGCCTCGGAACCGGTGGCCGCGGCCGCGAATTCGAGCAGTGCGTCTATAAAAACCTCGGCTACTACGAAACCGAGAGCCAAAACGCCTTCCTCGCCTATCTGCAGGCGCAGCCATGGGCCGACGCCAACAGCATCGGCATCTACGGCTGGAGCTTCGGCGGCTACGAATCGCTGATGTCTGCCTCGAGCGGCGCACCCTATGCCGCATCCGTGGCAGTGGCCCCCGTAACCTCCTGGCGCTATTACGACACTATCTACGCCGAACGCTATATGTCTACCCCCCAGGCCAACGCCGAGGGCTACGACCGCTCCGCGCCCATAAACCGCGTTGTGAAGATGAACTGCCCGATACTGCTGATGCACGGCACCGCCGACGACAACGTTCACCTCTCCAACGCAATGGAACTCACCGCGCGTCTCATCGCCGCCAACCGCATGCCGCAGATGCTCCTCTTCCCCAACATGAACCATTCTATCAACGGCTGCAACACCCGCGCTGTGGTGTATGCCCGCATGCTGGAATTCTTCAATGCCGAACTCCGGAAATAAGCCTCTGATAGTAATTACCGGCCCTACGGCCTGCGGCAAGACGCGCCGCGCGGTGGAGCTGGCCAACGTTCTGACCCCGGCCGAAATCGTGTCGGCCGACTCGCGCCAGGTCTACCGCTCCATGGACCTCGGAACGGGCAAGGACCTTGAGGAATACGGCTCCACGCCATATCACCTCATAGACATATGCCCCGCCGGCTCTAAGTATAACCTTTTCGAATACTTGCGCGACGCCAACGCCGCTATCAACGACATAGCCGCCCGCGGTGCCCGCCCGATAGTTTGCGGCGGCACGGGGCTCTACGTTGAATCGCTCGTTAACGGCCTGCGTCTGCCGCCCGTACCCGAAAATCCGGAGCTGCGCGCATCGCTCAAAGGGCGCAGCCTGCCCGAGCTAACCGACATGCTCGCATCGATGAAGGCGCTCCATAACACCACCGACGTCGACACCCCCGCCCGCGCAATCCGCGCCATAGAAATCCAGACCTACTACGCCGCCCACCCCGAGGCCGCCGAAGCCGCCCGCCCCAATCCGAGGCCGGCCTGCATCATTGGGCTGAACATTGACCGCGACCTGCGCCGCCAGCGCATAACCCGGCGGCTGCATCAGCGCCTGGAAGCGGGCATGGTCAACGAAGTGCGCGCGCTGCTCGACTCCGGCATCGACCCCGACGACCTTATATATTATGGCCTGGAATATAAGTTCTTGACGCTCTACATTATCGGGCGCCTATCGCTCAACGAAATGACCTCCCAGCTCGAAACCGCCATACATCAGTTCGCCAAACGCCAGATGACATGGTTCCGCGGAATGGAACGCCGCGGCCACAAAATCCACTGGCTCGAGTTCAACGACCCCGATTTCCTCGAAAAAGCCCTGACCATTATCGGATGAAACGCCTCCTTCTGCTAATTCTGCTGATTTCCATGGGCGCAGCCGCCGCCAACGCCGCCCCCGATATCGACCTCGACCTCGAGCCGCTCGAATCCTTCGGCGAGGCCGAAAATAGCGACTCGCTCCGGCAGCCCCTCCACGGAAACTGGGTGCAGCAACTCTGGCAAACAGGCTTCCACATCAATGACCCGCGAATCAACTATCCCCGCTTTCCGAAGTTCTGCCTCAAGGTCTATAACTGGGGCGACCGCGTGTTCAACTCCTACGACCCGAACTATGTCGTTTCAACCGGCAAGAACTGGAAGGTTACGGTCGACGCCCTCGGCTCCATGCAGAGCTACGGCTACCTGTTCAACCGCCTGCCCGGCAGCCCGGAGCTGAACACCGTTACGATGCGCTCGAACATAGGCTACGACCTGGGCGTACACATCAACTTCATGGCGGTGAGCATCGGCTACACCTGGAACATGAACAAGCTGGCCGATTTCCACAATTCCCCGCGCTCCACTCTCTCGTTTTCCTTTACCTGCGCGCGCTTTTCGGTTGAACTGCTCAACCAGAAACTCGAGGGCAACACCTACCTGAGCCGCTTCAGCACCTACAACGACGGCCGCCCCATCCACATCGATCTGCCCAACACCCGCCGCAACACTTTCTCCATCAACGCCTTTTACTTCCTGAACCATAACCGCTACTCCCAGGCCGCCGCCTATTGCTTCTCCAAATATCAGAAACGCAGCGCCGGAACCTGGCTCGTAGGCGCCCGCTATGCCAAGCAATTCGTTCAGATTGACTTCACGGAGCTGCCGGCCGAGGTGCTGGTCCACAAGCCCGAGGCGCTTCAGCTGCTCAACCAGTTCAGCTTCCACAACATAGAGGCTCAGGCCGGCTATGCTTTCAACGCCGTCATGCCCCATAACTGGCTCTTCAACATAACCGTTCTGCAAGGGCTCGGCTATCGGCGCTCGATTATTGAACGCGACAGCAAGAACCTTTCGGAGCAGGTGGCCGCGACTCTCGACGGCCGACTCGGCTTCACCTACAACCACCGCGCCTTCTTTGCCCACGCCGACGTCAAAGCCAACCTCTCCTTCCTCTTCAACGCCGGCTACTCCTTCCTGATGTCCTCCCAGCAGGCCCAACTCCTCCTCGGCGTCCGCTTCTAATCCCCCCCAAAAAACGGGGTCGCACCATCATAGGCGCGACCCTGTTTTGTTATGTTCAGTTTGGGAATTACTTGTCCAGATGTTCGTAGCGAAGGGTGGCGGTGCACTGGTCACACACTTCCGACGGGCCGAAGTACTGGATGGGGCCGGGATACATATAGGCGGTTTCCTTGGCCCAGGTGGCACGCTTGGCGGCGAAACGCTGGAAGGGAGTGCCGTTGAGGTCAACGAGCGCCTTCTGAATAACGGGCTTCATTTCGCCGTGGCGACGCTCCATGTTCATCATCATGGTGATGGGTATACCGCCGGCAATCCATTGAACCGAAGGAGCCACCAGGTTGCGCACCGAGCTCATATAGCCGGTAACGCCCGCGTTGATAAGCATTGCGGCATTGTAGCCCAGAGCGTAGCAATAGTCGGCATCGAAGTTCGACGGGTCGGCGCAGCGGCCTTCATAGCCGAAGAAGTGATACTGAGTGGCAAACTTGCCGTTATAATTGCCGCGGGCCTTCATTTCGGCCAGACGCTTGCCAACCATTTCGCCGAGCAGTTTTTCGGTTTCGATGAGCGATACCTGAACGTTGCCGTGGGGGTCGCGGTCGAGCGAGAGCTGACGGGCAACGCCGGCGGGCAGACCTTCGTAAATAGCCGAATTGGCGGGCGAAAGCTGCGAAATAATCCAGTTGCGCTGATTTTCATTGCCTTCGATAGCGGCGAATTCCTCGCCCTTGGCGGCCAGCAGGTCGTTGAGCTCGGCAATCAGGCTCTTCATGGCGGGAATGAACTCGATGAGACCTTCCGGAATGAGCACGGTGCCGAAGTTATTGCCGTTGGCGGCGCGGGCGGCCACGATGTCGGCAATATAGTTCACTATATCCTGCAGAGTCTGATTCTTGGCCTCTACCTCTTCGGAAATGATGCACACGTTGGGCTGAACCTGCAGGGCGCATTCCAGGGCGATATGGCTGGCCGAGCGGCCCATCAGCTTGATGAAGTGCCAATATTTCTTGGCCGAGTTGCAGTCGCGCTGAATATTGCCGATAACCTCGGAGTAAACCTTGGTTGCGGTGTCGAAGCCAAACGAAGTCTCAATCAGGTCGTTCTTCAGGTCACCGTCAATGGTCTTCGGGCAGCCGATAACCTGAACTCCGGCGTCGATAGCCTTATAATATTCGGCCAGAACGGCGGCATTGGTGTTCGAGTCGTCGCCACCGATAATAACCAGTGCCTGGATGTTGAGCTGCTTCAGAATTTCCAGACCCTTGTCGAACTGCTCCTTCTTTTCGAGCTTGGTGCGGCCGGAGCCGATGATGTCAAAGCCGCCGGTGTTGCGATATTCGTCGATAATAGCCGAAGTCAGCTCGATATACTGGTGGTCAACGAAGCCGCCGGGACCCATCAGGAAGCCATACAGCTTCGATTCCTTGTTGATTTTCTTGATGCCGTCAAAAAGGCCGCAGATAACGTTGTGGCCGCCGGGAGCCTGACCGCCCGACAGGATAACGCCAACGTTAATCGGCTTGCCTACGGTAGGATTGGTTTTTTCAAACGTGAGTTCGGGAAGACCATAAGTGTTGGGAAACAACGCCTTGATTTCTTCCTGGTTGGCTACGGACTGGGTGGGTTTACCCATTTTGGCTACAACGGCGCCTGTAAGGGTCAGCGGGAGTTTGGGCTGATAAGTGGCGCGTGCTTGCTGCAGGGGGCTCTTTTTCATATGCAAATGTTATACAATTATTAGGTTAATTTATTTAGCTGCAAATTTAAAAAAAAAATTTATAATTTC
>CAMWSP010000115.1 GCA_947176935.1 uncultured Porphyromonadaceae bacterium
GGTTTTTGAGGAATTCCCTTTGGTTTTCCTTGCGGTTCACGCCGCCGAAGAAGCGTTCGACTTTCATTTTGCGGCTAAGCTGCATGATTGAGTAAATCATGGCTTCGGGGCGCGGAGGACAACCGGGGCAGTAAACGTCGACGGGAATGATTTCGCCAACGCCCTTGAGAACGTGGTAGCTATTTTTGAAGGGGCCGCCGCTGATTGCGCAGCCACCGCAGGCAATAACGTATTTGGGTTCGGCCAGCTGATCATAGAGGCGGCGAACAACCGGAGCCATGCGGTGAACGATGGTGCCGGCAACCATCATGAAGTCGGCCTGGCGTGGCGACGAACGGGCGACTTCCCAGCCGAAGCGGGCAAAGTCATAGCGGGCGGCGCCCAGGGCGATGAACTCGATGCCGCAGCAGGAGGTTGCGAAGGTCAGGGGCCAGATTGAGTTGGAGCGGCCCCAGTTGATGAGTTTGTCGAAAGCGCCGACGATAACGTTGGTTCCGTTGGCGTTCAGCTCCTTGACGAGCGATTCGAGGTATTCGTTGTCTTTAAAGGCTTCGTAGGGAACGCCTTGAGCGGTTACTTCCATTGTAGAGCTCCTTTCCGCCAGGCATAAACGAGGCCCAGCACAAGAATTGAGAAAAACACTGCGATGCAAAGTATGCCCTGAGTTCCCAGGTCGCGCATGTTGACGGCCCAGGGGAAGAGGAAGACACACTCAACGTCGAACATCAGAAAGAGAATGGCATAGAGATAATAGCCAATCTTGAACTGGGCCATTGACTCGCCTCGAGTAGGAATGCCGCATTCGTACGGCTCGCCCTTCTGCACATTGTAGGAGCGGGGCGACAGCAGTCCGGCCACAAGCAAAGCGAGCGCAACGAGGGCAATGCCCGTTACGGCCGCGGTGATGGCCAGAACGCCATTAGAGATGGATAACGTTATCATACAGTTTTTTACGTTGACCGAATGAGATATTTAGGGTCTATTATAGCCGCAAATTTACGAAAAAAATCTTAAACCGCCCCCAAATTTGCAAAAAAAATATAAATATCTACGGCGATGCTATTCATCAGCGAAACCCGGGCCTCAAAGTGACAAGAATTGTTGCTAATATTAGAAACTTTTATTACCTTTGCGGCATTAAAAACGAATTATCAATATGGCAAACAAGTTTGACGAAATAGGCTCGCTTTTCCTGAAAAGGAGAAAAGAGCTCGGACTCACACAGGAGCAGCTGGGCGAGAAAGTCGGGGTTAGCAAGTCTGAAATATCTAAAATCGAGAACGGACGCGGAATCACCTTCGCAACGATCAATAAAATTTCGGAGGCTCTGGGAGTTACGGCTCAAGTAGATCTGAAGCCGAAAACCGAGGTGTCGGCAAACGTGATTCACTATATCGTTATGTGCATGGGTCTGTTTGCCCGGCAGTTTAATCTTACCAATAAAGAAGCCTGCAATTATCTGTCGCGTTTCAAAGGCCTGGAGTTCTCAATCAGCAACTACGAGGCAGAGCACCAGCTGTCGCTTCAAGATTGCGTAGACGACATGGCTGCTATTTGTCTTAAAAACGGAGGAGCTTTGTTATGAGATTATATCATGGCTCTAACCGGCCGATTGAGCACGTAGACCTATCCAAAGGCAAAAGATTCAAGGATTTCGGCCAAGGGTTCTACACTACCGATTTGAAGCAACAGGCTTTGGAGTGGTCAAAAACCATTACGAACCGATTCGGTGGAGCGCCAACGATAACGGAATTCGAATTCGATTTGGACAAAGCCATTTGCGCCGGGCTGAAGATAAAAATCTTCGAAACCGCCAACCGGGAATGGGCGCTGTTCGTTATGGCCAATCGCGACAGGACACGCACGGGCCACCAACATGACTATGATATAGTTATCGGTCCGGTTGCCGATGATAATATGGCCCGTCTTTTCGGTCTTTATGACATGAACATCATTGACCTCGAGGCCGTTGTGGCGGGTTTGACCTACAAAAATCTGAATTCTCAATATTTTTTTGCCACGGAACGCGCACTTGAATTTCTCAATAAACTATGAAAACAGCAAACAATAACTTTGAGTTTTTAGTGGAATATATTACCGCAAAAGTAGTTGAATGGATGATAAAGGACTATGGATTAGGGCTTGAAGAAGCGTTGGTTCAGTTCCATAACACCGAGACTTTTGAAAAGCTCTGCGAACGCACTACGAATCTCTACATCGAAAGCCCGGCCTACGTCTACGAAATCCTTCAGGACGAGCTGCGCCACGGCACGCTCCGCGGCATAAATGACTAAAAAAGGGAGCGGAGGTGGGTCCGCTCCCTTTTGGGTGGGAGTTATTCGGCGAGAATCAGCTCTTTGGCCTGCAGGAATCGGGTTCGAGCCCCCGGGTTGCCGATGCTGATAAGTTCAAGCAGAGGGTTGGTGAAATCTATGCTTTCGCGAATCTGCTTCAGCTGCTCGGGCCGGAAGCTGAAAGCATAACCGGCATCGGCAACAGGAGTCGCCACGACGGTGTTTGCAAAATATTTTTTCAGGTTGCCGGTTCGGTACATCAGCTTTAAATCCTCCAGAGCTCGGGCTGCTTTTTGCATGTCGGGGGCGAAATTGCGAGCCTGAATACTGTCAAGACCATCGCTATGAATCTTCATCATTGAAGCGAAATAATCATGGACATCAGTTTTATTATTCATCAGCGTATCAGCATATTCATGAAATAAGAACAGCTTATGCATCATATCGGGGATGTTGCGGTATTTGCCATCCGTCACGCCAAGCGGACGAACTAAGCGCTGGGCGTCGGAATGATTCGACGGCAGGATGTAGAGATTGATTTCCTCGTCGGGATCAGCATAAAAATCCGCATAGACGTTATACGGGTGTATCTCCGCCACAATTTCAGCTGTGCCTTTAAGGGGAATTTCAATATCCACAACGCCATAATCGTTCAAGTGCGATTTGATGCGTTGCTGAGTGTCATCTATCGTGTTCACTACGAACGATATGTCACGCCCCATCCAGTCGCGCCATGCAGCTACATGCGCGTGGATTTTCACCGCGCCATCCTTGCGCACAATACCAGGGAGATTACCGGTAGCGAAGTCAAACTGCAGAAGTTCGGCAGGTATATCCGCGGGGAATTCGCTGGGCGAACGGGTGCCGGTCAGGTCGATACCCCAGATTGAATTCATGACTCTGCCGTCCTTTTTCTGAACCAGGTCGACCGTTTCGCAATCGGCAGGCAGGGCAGGAAACACCATTTTGAACTGCACAGGAACGCCGGTCGGCATAGATATCTTATCGGTGGACACCTTATTATTCTTCTTAGACCCGATGTTAGTTAAGGGCCGCAATTTCTTCAAAGGCGCTTTATAATATCCTGACACGAGGTGAATTTCATTGCCAAGTTCAAAGAATGTTTCATCGTCGTCACAGTAGTCGTACATAGTCGTGAACGTCAACTCGGTGGTTGAATCGGTGCGCTCAACCTGCGTCAGTTCAACTGCCGGACCGGTTATATTCGCATCACAATACGGCATATCGACGACTGCCGGCAAATGCTGAGTTGCACAGCCCGTTATGAGCATAATAGCTCCAAGCACATAAATCTTTTTCATAATCAGTACTATCAAAATTATTGTTTAGTTTCAGCTTTGACGGCGAATTCAAGGGGGTCGACATATCGGCTATCGATCCAGTTGCGAGTGTGGACCCGCAGGGTGTGGCCGCTAACCACCACTCGCCAGAGGTCGGAGGCGGGAATCGCGGAGAATTCTTTGGCCGACATCATCTTGCCGTCAACGATGTATTTGCGGATGCCGGGGGTAAGCCGTTCGAGCACCTTCTTGTCGGTGCAGAAAACCGCGCCGATACGTGGGAATATCACGCCGTCAACATCCTTCACATCAATGTTTTTAGCTTCGAAATCCGATACGTATTCAAAATTGCCGCTTTTGACTGCATCCGCATAGATGTTTGCGCCATAGACCACAAAGGCTTTGTTAGAACCCTTCATGTCAAGGCCGCGCGACTGCAGGGCCGACTGAGAGATTTGGCCAATCGTTCCGCTCACTGCCGGAACCGACAGCAACGCAACGGCGCAAACAATCGCGGAGAGGGAGAGCAGTACGCGCCACTTGCCGCCACTGCGCCCGCTTGGGGGAGTTTGCATCATCATAATTCTTTGTTTCAGGTTGTTATGGTTAAAACTGTTTGCTATAGCCAAAATTCTAAGTTCGGCCGCACGCTCAACGAGCAGCCTGCAATAAGAGCCGGAGTCAGAGACGCCGCGTATAACCGCATCGTCGGCCTGGAATTCGTGAACGAGTTTCAGCTCGCGGCGCAGCTGCCAAGCGACCGGACAATACCAGCAGAGCGTGGCCGCCAGCTGGGCGATGCAGAGGTCCAGCGTGTGATGCCGGGCAACGTGCGCGCCCTCATGGGTCATTATCGCCTCGTTGTCAATGTCGGGGGCACAAGCAACTACTATTCTGCCGAAGCTGAAGGGCGACAGGTCGCGGCGATTATGAACGTAGACCGTAAGTCCGTTGACTTTCAGTCTTTTCGAAGCGCGGAGCAATACAGAAACCCGCACGAGCTGAACGAGGGTCATCAGCAAGCAAAAGCCGGCGCCGACAACATAAATTTTCAGCAAAATATCAAAAATGGTGGCCGAGGAACCATCGGTAGTAATCGTTACCTCAGGCAACGCCTCACTTGCCGGCATCGGAACGTCCCGGACATCACCGCCAAAGTTCAGACTCAGCAGCGCCGGAGCGGCGATGAACGCCAAGGCGTAGATTCCGAGCAAAGTGGCTCGCCGGAGTTGGGCCGACCCGCTGCGGCTCAGCCGATAGCCGCCATAGGCGAGCAGCAGTATCAGCGAAACGGTTATCGAATAGGCGAAAAGAGTTCCCATTGCTATTTTTTCTCAATCATATCGAGCAGCTCGCGCAGTTGCTCAGGGGTTATTTCATTATCGGAAACGAGAGCCGACATCATGGAGAAGCTCGAGCCGAAATAGTCGCTCACCAGTTTGCGCACAACGTTCTTGCGATAGCTGCTTTTGGGCAGAGTGGCGTAGTAGAGAAACCCGCGACCACTGCTTTCCTTGCGTTGAACGTAGCCCTTCTGCTCGAGTATGCGCACAAAAGTGGAAACGGTGTTGAAATGCGGCTTGGGGTCCGGCAGGTGGTCAATGATTGTTTTCACGTTGCATGGACCGTACTCCCACAGGCGGAGCATGATTTCTTCTTCTTTTTCGGTAAGCTTAATGTTTGAGTTTTTCATATCAACTATTTTTTTAGTGATGCAAAGATATGCACTAAATATTTAGTGCGCAACTATTCGGTGTTAATGTTTGTTAAACGCAAAAAAAAGAGAGTGGCGACTTTGGGTCGCCACTCTTGGTTGAGTGTCTGAGTTTCAGCGGAATCAGGCCTGATAGCAGGCGATTTCTTCGGGCTTGAACGCGTCGATGAATGCGCAGTGCTGGTTAACGAGGGCCTGAGCCATGTTGTTGTAAACAACAGCGGACTTGGTGAACGACGGAGTGCGCTGAGCGTCGAGCAGGAGCAGGTAGCTCATAACGACGTTGCCGGCCATTTCAACGAGTCGACGGGCCATGAAGTCGATATAGGGCTGATCCTTGGTTTCAGCAACCTTGGTGACTACGGCCTGGAACTTCTCGGTCATGGTTTCCAGATTAGCCTTGACGCGGGCGAGTTCGGGAGTGAGCTCAGCGCCGGCTGCGAGCTGCTCGCGATAGGAGTCTATGAGCAGGTTGATGGTGCCGGTGGTGACGTGGCGGATAGCTGCAACGACCTGCAGCTGGGTGGTACCTTCGTAGATGGAGGTGATGCGGGCGTCGCGATAGAGGCGTTCGCAGGCATATTCCTTCATGAAGCCCGAGCCGCCGTGAACCTGGATGCAGTCGTAGGCATTCTGGTTGGCATATTCGGAGCCAAGGCCCTTGGCCAGCGGGGTGCAGGCGTCGGCAAGTTTAGAGTAGTATTTGCACTCCTTCTTCTCTTCGAGGGTCAGGGGGCGTTCCTTGGCGATGTCTTCGTAGGCCTTGTAGAGGTCAACGTAGCGCGAGGTTTCATAGAGCAGCGAGCGGGAAGCGTCAAGGCGGGCCTTCATCACGGCAATCATTTCGTAAACCGCCGGGAATTCGATGATTGCTTTGCCGAACTGCTTGCGTTCGTTGGCATAGGCGAGAGCTTCGCGATAGGCGAGTTCGCTGACACCGACGCTCTGAGCGGCGATGCCGAGGCGGGCGCCGTTCATCAGGGCCATAACGTATTTGATGAGGCCCATGCGGCGCGAGCCGCAGAGTTCGGCCTTGGCGTTCTTGTAGACGAGTTCGCAGGTGGGCGAGCCCTTGATGCCCATTTTGTTTTCGATGCGGCGAACGGTTACGCCACCGTCGCGCTTGTCGTAGATAAACATAGACAGGCCGCGGCCGTCGCGGGTGCCGTCTTCGGAGCGGGCGAGCACCAGGTGGATGTCGGCGTCGCCGTTGGTGATGAAGCGCTTAACGCCGTTAAGACGCCAGGAGCCGTCGGGCATTTCGGTGGCCTTGAGCATTACCGACTGCAGGTCGGAACCGGCATCGGGCTCGGTGAGGTCCATCGACATGGTTTCGCCTTCGCACACGCGGGGAATATATTTCTGCTTCTGTTCTTCCGAACCGAATTCATAGATGGTTTCGGCGCAGTCCTGCAGGCCCCAGAGGTTTTCGAAACCGCAGTCGGCGCGGCTAACGATGTCGGCGGCCATGATGTAGGGGGTGATGGGGAAGTTGAGAC
>CAMWSP010000116.1 GCA_947176935.1 uncultured Porphyromonadaceae bacterium
GCCCGAACCAAAACCCGAGCCCAAGCCCGAGCCCAAGCCCGAGCCCAAGCCCTCCGAGAACTCCGAGAACTCCAAACCAAAGCCAAAGCCCGAGCCCAAAGCCGAAGAACCTGCCGCCCCGGTAGCCGACGAAACGCCCGCTGAGCCCGAAGTGTTCCGCCTGCACGATAGCGACACCCTCAAAGCCCACGGCCCGCAGCTCAACGTTGTAGGCAAAATCGACCTCTCCGCAATCAATGGAGCAACACGCCCCAAAAAGAAAAGCAAAGAAGAACGCCGCAACGCCGCCCAGGGCGGAGATTCCGACCGCAAAAAGCGCAAGCGCATCGGCGCCGGCGAAAAGGTTGACGTGCAGAAAGAAGGCCGCAACGGCCGCGACGGCAACCAGTCCAACGGCAACGGCAACCAGCGTCAGAACCAGAACAACAACTCCAACAAAAACGCCAACAAAAAAAATAACTCCGAGCGCAACCGCAAAGCCAAGCAGGCCGCGCCCGAAGTCAGCGAAGAAGACGTTCAGAAGCAAGTCAAAGAAGTACTTGCCCGCCTGACCTCCAAAGGCACCAAAGGCCAGAAAGTTGCCGCCAAATGGCGCAAGGAAAAACGCGAAGCCTTCGCAACCCGCGAACAGGAACGCGCCGAACAGCAGCAGGCCGAAAGCAAAATCCTCAAACTCACCGAGTTCGTAACCGCCAACGACCTCGCCTCGCTGATGAACGTTCCTATCAACAACGTCATCGCAACCTGCATGCAAATGGGCGTTATGGTCAGCATCAACCAGCGCCTCGACGCCGAAACCATCAACATCGTTGCCGAAGAATTCGGCTTCGAAACCGAATACATCACCACCGAACTCTCCGAAGCTGTGGCTCAGGTCGAAGACGCCGAAGAAGACCTGCTCCCCCGCCCGCCGATTGTTACCGTCATGGGCCACGTTGACCACGGCAAAACATCGCTGCTCGACTATATCCGCCAGGCCAACGTCATCGCCGGCGAAGCCGGTGGCATTACCCAGCACATCGGCGCCTACCACGTAACGCTCTCCGACGGACGTAACATCACCTTCCTCGACACTCCCGGCCACGAAGCCTTCACCGCCATGCGTGCGCGCGGCGCAAAGGTCACCGACCTTGTCATCATCATCGTGGCCGCCGACGATGCCGTGATGCCCCAGACCGTCGAAGCCATCAACCATGCCGCAGCCGCCGGCGTGCCCATCGTCTTCGCAATCAACAAAATCGACAAACCCCACGCCAATCCCGACAAAATCAAGGAAGAGCTCTCCGCCATGAACTACCTCGTCGAAGACTGGGGTGGCAAATACCAGAGCCAGGAAATCTCCGCCAAAAAAGGCATCGGCGTTGAAGAACTGATGGAAAAAGTGCTCCTCGAAGCCGAAATGCTCGAGCTCAAGGCCAACCCCAACCGCAACGCCGTTGGCGCTGTGCTCGAATCCAGCCTCGACAAAGGCCGCGGCTACGTTGCCACGGTGCTCGTTCAGAGCGGCACCCTCAAAGTCGGCGACATCATCCTGGCCGGCACTCACTACGGCAAGGTCAAAGCCATGTTCAACGAACGCAACCAGCGCGTCAAGGAAGCCGGCCCCGCCGTGCCCGTTCTGATTCTCGGCCTCAACGGCGCCCCCACCGCCGGCGACACCTTCAACGTCCTCGACAGCGAACAGGAAGCCCGCGAAATCGCAACCAAGCGCGAACAGCTCCAGCGCGAACAGAGCGCCCGCACAACCAAGATGATTACTCTGGAAGACATCGGTCGCCGCCGCGCCATCGGCAACTTCCAGGAACTGAACATCATCGTCAAGGGCGACGTCGACGGCTCAATCGAAGCCCTCTCCGACTCCCTGCTCAAGCTCTCGACCGAAGAAATTCAAATCAACGTTATCCATAAAGCCGTCGGCGCGATTTCAGAAAGCGACGTCGACCTGGCCGCCGCCTCCGACGCCATCATCATCGGCTTCCAGGTTCGCCCCAGCCAGTCTGCCCGCAAGGCCGCCGAACGCGAAGGCGTCGACATCCGCCTCTACTCGGTTATCTATCAGGCAATCGAAGAAGTCAAAGACGCCATGGCTGGCATGCTCGCCCCCGAACTCAAGGAAGAAATCACCGGCACCGCCGAAGTGCTCCAGACCTACCACATCTCCAAGGTCGGCACCATTGCCGGCGCCCTGGTGCGCGAAGGCAAAATCAAGCGTTCCAACAAAGTGCGCCTGATTCGCGACGGCATTGTCCGCTACACCGGCGAACTCGGTTCGCTCAAGCGCTTCAAGGACGACGTCAAGGAAGTGGCCTCCGGCTACGATTGCGGCCTGAGCATTGCCGGCTACAACGACCTCCAGGTAGGCGACATCATTGAAGGCTTCGAAGAAGTTGAAGTGAGCCGCACAATTTGATTGCCCACATCAACATAGGATCTAATCTCGGACGCCGCGCGGAACTGATATCCCGCGCGGTGTCGCTGCTTGACCCCCTGGTCGGCAGCGTATTGGCCGTTTCGCAGCCTGTTGAAACCGAAGCCGAAGGCTTCAGCTCCGAAAATCTGTTCCTCAACGTTGGCGTCAACGTCGAAACCACGCTCGCCCCTAAAGAAATCATAAGCCGCCTGCAGCAAATCGAACGCATGGTCGATGCCGACGTGTGCCACCGCACCGCCGCGGGCAACTACTGCGACCGCACCATCGACCTCGACCTCATCTGCTTGGGCAATCTTGTCTGCAGCAGCCCGGAAGCCACTCTCCCCCACCCCCGCATGGCCCGGCGCCGCTTCGTGCTCGTGCCCATGGCCGAAATTCTTCCCGGCTGGACCCACCCGCAACTAAAACTCACCCCTCAACAACTGCTATCATGAACACGAACTCCAAAAGCCGCTACTCCTACCTGCTCCTTTGGTTTGCGGCCAACCTGCTGCTACTGCTCTGGTTCGATATTCTCTGGTGCGGAATGACCTCCTTCCGGCCATTCCGCGCCTACATGTCGCTCTACGTTTTCCTGCCGGCTGCCGCAGGGCTATTCACCATTCCGGCTATCCTTTGCCGCAAAACCTGGATTCAGGCCTCGGTTTCCTCACTGCTCGGAATCTTTCTGGTCTGCAATCTGATGTATTGCCGCACCTATTTCGTGCAGATTCCGCTCCAGAGCTACTCGCTGGCTTCCAACCTCAGCAACTTCACCGGCTCAGTCATCGCCTCGGTGCGGCCGGCCGACGTGGTGTTCCTGCTGATTTTGGCCGCGGCAATCATCGGCAGCAGATTCTGCAGTCGCCGGCAGCTTCAGCTCAAGGTCAAATACTCCTGTTTCGCTGCTTTGCTAATCCTTTGCTCGTTGAGCTACGCAACCATTGCCGGCCGCGGTGGCTTTACGAAACGCCTTGACACCATGGCCCGCTCGGTCAACGACACTCAAACGGCAACCGCCGTTTATACTCCCTTCATTCCGCTCCTGCATGAAGCCATCAGCATATCTGCGCCCCTCACCGCCGAACAAACCGCCGATGCAGAGCAATGGTTCGCCGAACACCGGCAGCTCATCGCGCGCAACGACCAAGACTTATTACCCCCCCCTATTTCACCTAATAAGCTAATTGTCATCATGTTAGAGTCATTAGAATCATGGCCTTTAGGAACCGAAATCAACGGGCAGCCAATCACCCCCTTCTTGAATTCACTCGTTGCGGACTCCACTGTCTACTTCAATCCCAATGTCAGGACCCAGACGCGCGACGGCCGGTCTATCGACGCCCAATTACTCTACCTGGCCGGCCAATATCCCTTGGCCAAAGGCGTTTATTCGGTCAAATGCGTCAGCAATCCGTATAACACAATCGCAACCGAAATGAAATCAAAAGGCGCCAAAACCTTCCTCTTCTCCTCCGATATGCCTTCCACCTGGAATGCCGCCGGCATTGACCGCGCTTTCGGAATCGACACTCTGCTGACATGCGACCGCCTCGGCATAGGCACACCCACGCCCTCAACCATGCCCTTCGATGCCGACATGTACGATGCCGCCGCCGCCTATATGAAAGCCTCCCCCGACTGGCAACCCGGCAGCCCCGCCTTCGGACTGATGGTCACACTGACCTCCCACACTCCGTTCTCCTACGTTCCTGCCGACTTCCAATTCAACACCTCCGGTCTCCCCGAAACCCTGGGCCGCTACATAACCTCGGTGGCATATGCCGACATGGCTTTGGGCAAGTTCATTGAGAATCGGCGCAATGACCCTGCCTTCAACGAAACGGTTATAGCCATAACCGGCGACCACGAAGGCCTGGCCACTCTCCGCGCCGACTTTGTCAAAAACCATGCTTTTGTGGACTCCCTGCAACACACTCCGCTGATTATTCTCAACTCGCCATTCACCGGACGCGACTCAACGGAAATTGACCAGGTCGACGTTTATCCCGCCCTGCTTGACGCAATGGGACTCTACGGTTCCGCCAAATGGAAAGGAATGGGAATCTCTCCTTTCCACCACGTTGACCTCCCTGAAGAGCATCGCCGCTCAGCGCCCTATATCGGCGACCTGATTTTGCGCTTTCCGAATTTAATAAAATAATGCGCCGCCATAACAATATTTAACACCCCGCCTTCGTTTACTAACAAACGCTTATAAGCCACATATTAAATGAAACTCAACCATTTCATCATCGCACTCGCTCTGACGGCCGCAATAACCGCCTGCTCATCAAAGAAAACAGTGCTCCCCTACTTCACCGACCTGCCCGAAAGCGGAGCGGTAGCCATCGGAGACTTCACCGTTAAGATTGTGCCCGACGACGAACTGCTAATCAACGTGTCGGCCGCCGATCAGGCTGCTGTCGAGGACTATACGATTCCATACCAGCATCCGCGCGTTCGCGACGTCAACACCATGCAGGGCGAAACGCTCGAAAGCACCGTTCAGGCCCATCGCTCATCTAATCTGGCCCTTCAGCCTTACCATGTCGACGCCGCCGGCTTCATCAACTTCCCCGTTCTCGGCAAGATTCATGTTGCCGGCATGACCCTCAACGGCCTGGCTGACTATCTGACCGAAAAAATCGGCGCTACGGTCGTTGACCCCATCATCACTGTTGAGCTGCTCAACTTCCACGTAAATGTTATGGGCGAAGTGGTTAAACCCGGCGTGCAGCTCGTCAACCGCGAACGCTACTCGATTCTCGACGCCATTGCCGCCGCCGGCGACCTCACCCCCTTCGGCGAACGTAAGCGCGTTCTGCTCATCCGCGAAGAAAACGGACAGCTAACCTACCACTACCTGAACCTCAACGATTCGAAACTGCTCAATTCCCCCTATTACTACCTGATGCAGAACGACGTTGTCTACGTCGAACCAAACAAAGTGCGCTCAGCCAACGCATCGACCGACCAGGAACGCCAGTTCCGACTGTCAATGACCTCCGTTATCGTCAGCGCCGCATCCGTAGTCGCAACCCTGGTAATAGCCCTCTTCATTAGAAGATAATTCCCCCCCCACTCACACTAAACATATGGAAGAAAACAAGTCGGAATTCATCGACATCAGAGCTCTGCTGAAGCAATATCGCAAAAACTGGTATTGGTTTGTTATCTCGGTGGTTGCGTGCGTCACCATAGGCGCCCTGGCAACTGTGCTCATCAAGCCCAAATACGAAGTTAAGGCCAACATCATGCTGACCGAACAGTCAGCCGTCGAAAAGTTCCTTGGCGGCGGCCTCAGCGGCGTGTCCCAGCTCTTTGGCGGCAACTCCAGCGCCGAAGACGAAGTGCAGATAATGACCTCCCACTCTGTGCTCAAGTCAGTGGTTCAGGATCTCGGCCTGAACATCTCCACCTTCCGTCGCCTCGCGCCCCTGACCTATCTGCGCGAAACCGCCCGCTTCCCGCTGGAACTTACCTTCGACGATAAGACAATAAACCCCGACACCCTGCGCACCTCTATCCGCTTTGTGGTGAAGCTCTCCGACAAGGAGGGAACCGCATCGTCGATTCTGGTAACGTCGCCCGACGTCGACGATGATCTCTACAGCAAAACCAACGTGAAGCTGCCCGCAACCTTCAAAACCTCCTACGGCACCTTCACCATCTCGCCGACCGAATTCCTCAACGCCGACAGCGAAGGAAAATACCGCATAGTTCTGCAGAGCCCCGGCGCCGCTGCCGAAGACCTGCGCGAAAAACTCAGCGTCGACCTCGCATCCAAGCACTCGCAGATTGTTGAAATGCAAATGTACACCGACAATGAACAATATGCAATCAACATTCTCAACCAACTCATCGCGAACTATAACGCCCGTTCGCGCAAGGACAAGGACATTGCTAACTCCAACACCGCGCGCCTGATTGAAGAACGCCTGCAGGCCGTTCGTGCCGACCTTATCGACACCGAAGCCGAACTCGCATCATATAAGAAAAACGAAGGCCTCGGCATGGTCGAAGCCGACGCTCCATCCTACTATGAACGCATGGGCGAAGCCGAAAAGGCACTCACCGCACAGCAGGTGCAGACCGAAATGATTCGCCTCACCCTGCAGCTTGCCCGCGAGAGCGCCAAAGACAACAGCCTGATTCCCCCCATGGGCGAAAACGACGGCTCCTCGGCCCTTATCAACTCCTACAACACTCTGATCATGCGCCGCGCATCGATCGAAAGCGCTTCCAAGGCCGACAATATCGCCCTGCAGCGACTCGACGAGCAAATCAGCATGGTGCGCAAAAACCTCATCGTAT
>CAMWSP010000117.1 GCA_947176935.1 uncultured Porphyromonadaceae bacterium
CATTCAAGGTTGGTAAACGTGTTCATGCCGTAATGGAAAAAACCGTAAAACTCGGTTTCCATCCATTTCACCTGACGCGGATGCGGAATCGGATGAACCGGAGCGGGTTCATTGTCGGGATTGGCGGGAACTTGTTCGACAAGACCGAACGAGTCCTGAGCCGACACTGTCAGAGCCATGGCCGCAAACAGTCCGCAAAATAATGGTTTAAACATAAGTAATTGATTTAATAATGATTGTTGGATATAATTTTTTTTGAATTATCTGATAACTTTACGCCCTTGGCTGATGTAGATGCCGCGGCGGGGAGAGCTGATAACCTTGCGGCCGCTTAGGTCATAGAGGGCATCGGCGTGTGTCAGGCCTGACAGCGCGGCCTCCTCGATCGAATCGGGCGTTTTTTTCAGCGAAGTCCTGATGAACTGATATTTGCAGCCGGTGTCGGAAATGTTGGTGCCTGAACCCCAGTTATAAACCTTGAAGCCGAGGCTGGCATTGGTTTGGTTGAGCTGAACCGAGCCGCTGGTAATGATAACATAGCCGATTTCGTCAGCCGGCTTCACCTGCCATCCTGCCGCCGGCTCGGCCGCTGCCAGCGTCAGCTGGGTGTTATTGGCCGCGGTGGGCGCTATGTAGAGGTCGTTGGAGTAGTTAACTATGTTGAAGGTCCCGTCGGTGCGCGTTTTGAATGTCCAGGCGGAGTAATCGGTCGGAGCGGCTTCGCCCTGAAGCAGACTGCCGCTGGCCGACGCATAGCGCGAGCTGCGCTGTGGAGTGCATAGCTGATAGTAAACATCCTTGGCCGGCTGCACTATTCCCGCCGAAACATAGCCGCCGCGAAAAGCATCGAGCAGCGACTGCAGGCGGGCGCACTGCGCCTGGCGCTCATCCTTGGCCACTGCGTCGGCCAGCGTGGCCTCCAGCTCGCCGGCCAGGGCGAGCAGTTCGGTGTCGATAGCCGACGAGGCATAGTAGCCTACTTCATCCTTAATAACTTCGGCAACTGCCGAACGGGCTTCGGCAATCAGCATGGCCAGCGTTTCCGACTCTTCGTCAAGACACTTCGACGGCGAGTAAATCAGACCCTCGAGCGCATCCTTGCCTTCGCTATCGGTGAGCACGAAGGTCCATAGCCACTTGTTCAGGCGAACGCCCGATGCGGCAACGTAGGGCAGCTTGACGAGCACCTTGTTCCAACCCTCGCGCAGCTTAACCTTCAGTGGTTCGCGGGCGGTGAAGTTTTCGTTCCCCAGGTCCACTTCGCTGTTTATGCTCTTGCCTGCATTGGTCCAGTTCGGAGCAATCAGTTCTTCGTCGTTGAGCCAGATTCGCGAGCCTTTTCGGTCCCACTTGCCGTTGTCGGGGGCAAGGTCGTTTTCCGACCGGCCATAGTTCTGAAACTCAATCAGTGCGCCGGCGGTCTGCTCAACGGGTGAGTAAACGTAGGTGTAGGCATAGGCCGTCTGGTTCAGGGCGGCATTCGGATAAAGTCCCGGAACGGTCCCCCCCCAGGTGTGACGCAGATAAATGCCCGCACCGGTCACTGGCGTTACCGTCCAGCTGGGATTGTCCAGACCGTTTTCAGGCGCGAAGGTTGCGGCACTGTTGCCGTTGTTGGGAAACCCTTCGGTCACGTGCCAGCGAACGTTCGTCTGCTTGACGTAGGGAATCGGCTCGCCGTTCAGTGTGGTGTTCTTATGGAAGAGGAAACGGCGTTCCCAGTCGGCGAACTCGTCATATTCGCTGCCGGAATTGGGGAGCATGGTGCCGCCCGTCTCTATATAGCGCTCACCCCCGCCCTTCCAGGCGCGTTCGGCCGAGGCCAGTACATTGGCGTAGAAGTTATTCTGCCTGATAATGTCGGTCTGAGTCGGGGTTTTGCGGTCGTTCCAGGGTGCGGATATTGTGCCGGCAACCTCGTCGGTGCCGATGGGTGTATAGTAAATCGAGCTTTTGTAGATTCCCACCAGGTCGGCAAACACGTCGAAGTGGTTGGTGTAGTTATAGCGGCAGTCAATATTGGGAATACCGGCTATTTTTGAGCCGGAGGTAGCCCACATCTGCGTCATGTCGAATTTATGGTCGGCAATGTTCACTCCATTGATGCGGTTCCAGCAAACCACCTTCTTGCCGAGCGAATGCAGGTGGTCAATCATGGTGTCGAGAAATGTATTGTCGGTAATCGTCTTTTCATCGCCGCCCATATGAATGTAGGGCGAGTCGGCAAACACCTCGGCAACCTCGGTCAAAACCTTTTTCAGCACTTCCTTGCCCTGCGCGGTCTGCATCTCGAAGCCCATGGCGCGCTCAAAAGCTGCCGCATGGCCTGGCATATCGATTTCAGGAATAACCGTTACGCCATGCTTCCGCGCTTCGGCGAGCACCTCGCGAATCTGCTCCTGCGTGTAATACTGGCCGGCATAGCGGGTCATCGACTCTGCGGAGGTCAGCTGCGGATATGCCTTGACCTCGAAACGCCATGCCTGGTTTTCGGTTAAATGCCAGTGGAAAGTGTTGACCTTGAAGGCGCTCAGAAGGCGGATGTGCTTTTTCAGCTCATCTGCGGAAATAAACGAGCGGCCAACGTCGTGCATATAGCCGCGGAGCTTAAATGCGGGCCAGTCCTTAATGTCGGCGCCGGCAATCGACTCCGAGCCGATGGCCAGCTGCGCAAGAGTCTGCGCCGCGCGGATAACCCCGGTGGGTGTCAGAACCTTGATAGATATATTGTTATCACTCACTGAAATAGCATATGCCTCATCGGGGAAATCAGGCAGATTGTGATTGAACGCACCGGGAATTTCGCTTACCGGCTCAACCGTTATGGAGGCGTCGGCATTGTCGGTCAGATTGGCACCGGCGGCAACCAGCACGTCGCGCAGCAGTTCGCAACCTGTTGCATCGGTCAGCGAAACGTTGCGCTTGAGATTAAACGAGGCGGCGGAGTTCGCCTCATAAACCTTTACCGGCGGCAGCAAATGCTCCACCGAAGCATTGGCTGGCATGAGTCCGATAAGGAGCAGCGCGCTTGCCGGGATAAATTTTTTCATGGCTTGGATATTGACTGGTTATTTAAATTGCGAAGTTTGGAAAGATTGAGCACCCATTGGCCTTTGCGCCGGCTGAAAAGCCGGTTGCGGAGCCTGACGTTGCGGTCGCTCAGCGGCGAACGCGCGCCGGCAAGGGTCGGGCGCATATCCGCCGGAACGTGGGTCAGCGTAACGGCCCGTGCCTCCGATAGCGGCGGATAGCCGAGAATAACCCACATAACCGGCTCAGCCCCGGGTTCTATGGCTATGGATGCGGAAGTTGACCGGCGCGGAATGAAGTCGCCGCGGTCAATCACCTCTGCCGTCAAGGTCTCGCTGAGCAGGTCAACGCCTCGGCCGGTGTCGTAAAACGAACGCGACATGGTGTCGGTCAGCAGCTTGGGCGAGAAACTGCGGTCTGCTATATGGGGGCCGAAAAGATGCTTTGCGGCGTCATAGCGGGCCAGGCCGAGCCCTTCGCCGCAGCAGCCGGCAACCGAAAAGTTGGTGCGGATAAGCACCGAATCCGCCGGCAAATCGAACCGCACATAGCCGGTATCGGAAGTCTCGAAATAAGCGCCGGCGCCGGTCGAATCAAGAACTCCGAAATTCGCCTGAACACCCAATGGGCGCTGCAGCGAATCGAGCAACCGGCCGAAATCGCCAACTGTGCGGCAACGGCGCAGTGCGGCCGTCATTATAACGCCCTCGCGGTCGCGCAAGCGGGCGGTGTCGGGCGCAAGGTTATACGATGCGGTGTTCATAACCGCAAACCCCCTGTCGTTCACCCCGCACCAGGCCTCCAGCAGCAGCGAATCGCCGCCGTTGAAAAGTGCCACATAGGCCGCCGTGGAGTCGGTGGCCTCGATTTTTTCTATAAAGTTCTGCTCAAAACCCGAATCGCGGTGTTTCCACAGAATCGGTCGGCCCGATCGGGTCATGCCCCCCCCTATCAGAGCCGATGTGCAGGCTCCGACCGGAAAGGCCACAAGGGTTAGAAGCAGAGCTTTAAGAAATTTCACTGTCATCCTCGATTACCAGATTATTGATAATAAACTGCTGGCGGTCGGGAGTATTCTTGCCCATATAGAACGCCAGCATCGAGCTGACGCCGTCTTCCTTGCTGACGTTCACCTGGTCCAGACGCATATCCGGGCCGATGAAGTCGCGGAACTCTTCGGGCGAAATTTCTCCGAGACCTTTGAATCGGGTGATTTCTGCATCGTTTTTCAGGCGGTCAATGGCATCGAGGCGCTCCTGGTCAGTGTAGCAATAATAGGTTTCGCCCTCGTTCTTCGCTCCCTTTTTGGCTCCGCGCTTGGCGCCTTTTTTGGAGCGCACACGGAATAGCGGGGTCTGGAGAATGTAAACGTGGCCCTTCTTGACCAAATCGGGAAAGAACTGCAGGAAGAATGTGAGCAGCAGCAGGCGGATGTGCATACCGTCAACGTCGGCATCGGTGGCGATGATAACCTTGTTGTAGCGCAGACCGTCAATGCCGTCTTCAATATTCAGCGCAGCTTGCAGCAGGTTGAATTCCTCGTTTTCATAAACCACCTTCTGCGTCATGCCGTAGGAGTTGAGCGGCTTGCCTCGCAGCGAGAAAACCGCCTGGGTCTTCACGTCGCGAATCTTGGTTATCGAACCGGATGCCGAGTCGCCCTCGGTAATGAAAATGCAGCTCGAGGCCTTGAGTTCTTCGTCGCCTTTGGTGTCGTTGAAATGAATCTGGCTGTCGCGCAGCTTGGGGTTATGGAGGCTCACTTTCTTGGCGCGCTCGCGTGCAGCCTTGGTCACTGAGGCCATGGCCTTGCGGTCGCGCTCGCTGGCCTGGATTTTGCCGAGCATGATTTCGGCGGTGTCCTTCTCTTTGTGCAGGTAGTTGTCGAGTTCTTTTTTCAGGAAATCGCCAACGAACTTGGCAACTGTGGGACCTTCGGGGCCTACGTCGCGTGAGCCCAGCTTGGTTTTGGTATGCGATTCAAACACCGGCTCCTCAACCTTGATGCTGACTGCCGCCACCATGCCGTTGCGAATGTCGGCCGGAAGGAAATCCTTGCCGTAGAATTCCTTGATTGTGCGGCCAACGCTATCCTTAAACGCGGCCAGATGTGTGCCGCCCTGAGTGGTGTGCTGACCGTTCACGAACGAGTAATATTCCTCGCCATACTGCTCGGCGTGGGTAATGACCACTTCGATGTCCTCGCCTTTGAGGTGAATCAGCGGATAGAGGGCGTCGGAGTCCATTTTTTCTTTCAGCAGGTCGGCCAGACCGTTGCGCGAGGTGTAGCGCCGGCCGTTGTAAATCATCGTCAGGCCGGTATTGAGAAACGTATAGTTCTTCAGCAGCGGCATAACATGGTGCTCTTCAAAGTGATATCCTCGGAAAATCTCTCCGTCGGGAACGAACTCCACCTTGGTGCCGTTCTGCTCATCGGGGGTGGCAATGATGCCGGTATCCGAAAGTACGGCGCCGCAGCTGAACTCTATGGTGCGCGACTGTCCCTGGCGTGTGGCGGTGATTACAAAGCTGGTGCTCAACGCATTGACAGCCTTGATGCCCACACCGTTCAGACCAACGCTCTTTTTGAACGCCTTGGAGTCATATTTGGCGCCGGTGTTCATTTTGCTGGCAACGTCTTCGAGCTTCTCCAGCGGAATGCCTCGCCCGAAGTCGCGAACCGTAACCTTGCCGGTTTCGGCAACGATGTCTACGTGAATCTGCTTGCCGAAGCCCATCATGAACTCGTCGATGGCATTGTCAAGCACTTCTTTGAGTAACACGTAAATACCGTCGTCTGAGGCGGATCCGTCGCCAAGTTTGCCGATATACATGCCGGGGCGGCGCCGAATATGCTCTTTCCAGTCAAGGGTTTTAATATCGTCGCCGGTGTAATTGTCGGGAGCCTGCAAATCAAGGCCCTGAGTATCTTTTTCTTCTAATTCTTCCATTGCCGCAAATTTAGTGATTTTTTGCGAGAATTTCAAGAAAAAGTTGTTCGTATGCGCGCGCAACCGTCTCCGCGCTGAATTTTTCCGCCACCGAACGGCGCAAATCCTCCGGCCGGATGTCGGCCGAGAGTGCCCATTCTATACCGCGGGCAATGTCGGCGCAATCGCCGAATGGCGAGAGCCAGCCGGTTCGCTTATGGTCAATGATATCCTTCTGACCGCCACGCAGAAAGCTCACCGGAATGCAGCCTCCGGCCTGACCTTCAATGAGGGTTGTCGGCAGGTTCTCGTAGCGGGCGGTGCTGAGCAGAACCTGAGCCTTGCCGCATAGTTCGGCAACCTGAGCCGGATTGAGCGGCCCAAGGTGCTCATACGGCAGTCTGAGATTACTGAAAGCCTGCTGATTGCGCAAATCGCCGAAAAAAGCAACGTGGGCGCCGGTCAAAGGGTCAACCTGATTCAATGCCTCGATGGCAAGGTCAAGCCCCTTGATTGGCACGTCAAGACGCGCGGCGCCGAGAATAATCAGGCCCTTCTCTTTCTCGGCTATGGAATAATTCTCTATCGGAAAAACGTTGGGTATCACGCGGCAGTCGCGATT
>CAMWSP010000118.1 GCA_947176935.1 uncultured Porphyromonadaceae bacterium
GGATATGGCTAATTCGAATGAGTATGCCATGTATGTGAGCGGCGGCGGCATGGGCCTGGGCGACCGCGACTATTATCTGGAAAACGACGAGCGCAACACCCAGGTGCGCGAGGCTTATAAGAAACTCATCGTTGACCAGATGCAGAACGCCGGCTATTCCAAGGAGGATGCCGAGCGCATCATGGCCAACGTTATGAAAATCGAAACTTCGCTGGCCGAAAAGGCTTGGACCCGCGAGCAGAGCCGCAACATTCAGGCTATGTATAATCCCCGCACTCTCGTTGAGCTGGAAAAGATGTATCCCGAACTGAACTGGAAGCGTTTCTTCCCCGAAACTATGGGCATCGAGGCTCCCGAGAATGTTATCGTTACCGAAATCGAACCGGTTAAGCGCGGCCTGGAGCTGCTTGCCAAATCGTCGGAACGCGAGCTGAAGGATTATTATCTGTGGAACTACGTTAGCAACGCGTCGGCTTTCCTGAGCGATGATTTCACCAACTCGAACTTTGAGTTCGCGAAGGTGGTTAGCGGCGTTACCGAGCAGAAGCCCCGCTGGAAGCGCGCTCTGGCCGCTACGGAAGGCACTCTTGGCGAGGCTATCGGCGAACTCTATGTTGAAAAATATTTCCCCGCATCGTCGAAGGAATATATGGTGGGCCTGGTTGAGAATCTGCGCGAAGCTCTGGGCCAGCATATCGACAATCTGACCTGGATGAGCGATTCGACCAAGGCCAACGCCCGCGAAAAGCTTGCCGCCTTCACCGTGAAAATCGGTTATCCCGACAAGTGGAAGGATTATTCCACAATGGAAATCGACCCGAAACTTTCGTATTACGAAAACATGCACAACGCTTCGATGTTGCATCAGGCCGACACCTATTCGAAGTGGGGCAAGCCGGTCGACAAGACCGAATGGGGCATGACTCCGCAGACCGTTAACGCCTACTATAACCCCATGGCCAATGAAATCGTGTTCCCCGCAGCGATTCTGCAGGCACCGTTCTTTGACCCCGAGGCCACCGATGCCGAGAACTATGGCGGCATAGGCGTTGTTATCGGCCACGAAATGACCCACGGATTCGACGACCAGGGCCGCAACTTCGACAAGGACGGCAATCTGGTCAACTGGTGGACCGACGCCGACGCAGCCGCATTCGAGGAGCTGACCAAAGGCCTGGCGGCTCAGTTCGATGAAGTTGAGGTTCTGCCCGGCCTGCACGCCAACGGCACCTACACCCTGGGCGAGAACATCGCCGACCAGGGCGGCCTGCGCGTGGCAATGACCGCTTTCGTGAACTCCCAGAACAAGAAAGGCGTTGATGTTAAGAGCGAAGAAGCCAAAATTCAGGGCTTTTCACCCGCTCAGATCTTCTACCTGAACTACGCCAACCTTTGGGCACAGAACATCCGCGACGAGGAAATCCGCTCGCTGACCACCAACGACGTTCATTCGCTGGGCAACCTGCGCGTAAACGTTAGCCTGCGCAACCTCGAACCGTTCTTCGAAGCCTTCGGCATCACCGAGGGTCAGAAAATGTTCCGCCCCGAAAGCGAACGCGTAATCATTTGGTAAGTAAGGTCGCGAACATAGTATCAACCCTTAAAAACCGAAAAGACTATGAAAGTTGAAAAGAATGCCTTCGTGGCAATTTCCTATGACCTCTACGACGTTACCGACGGCAAGGATGAGCTCGTGCATCAGGTAACCGCCGAACAGCCTGAAACGATGGTTTACGGCGTTACCCCCTATGTGCTCGAACCGCTGGCCCGCGCAATCGACGGCCTCGAACAGGGCGCCGAATTCAGCGTTACCCTGACTCCGGAAGAGGGCTTCGGCGAGTATCGCGACGATATGCTGCGCACCGAAAGCGTTCCCCGCGCCGTGTTTGAGGAAGATGGCAAGCTCGACGAGAAGAAAATCTATCCCGGCGCGCAGATTTTCCTGCAGACCAACGTAGGCCAGGAAGTGGCAGCCGTTGTGTTGGAGGTCAACAAGGACTCGGTTGTGGTTAAAGTGGACTTCAATCATCCGCTGGCCGGCCACACTGTTAAAATCAACGGCCGCATCGACGAGGTGCGCCCCGCCACGGAAGCCGAAATCACCGCCGCCAGCGTTGGCGCGCAGTGTGGCTGCCAGGGCGGTTGCAGCTGCGAAGGCGGCTGCAACGGTTGCTGCAACTGAGGCAATTAGTCAATTAGTAATTAGGAATTAGGAATTAGTAATTGGCTGAAGAATTAGCGCCGGAATTCGTTCAGCGGATTCTGAGCGATTCGCAAATTCCTGACCCGCAAGGGCTCCTCGACGCTATATGCGCCGGGGAGCCCGTTGTGGCTATACGCCATAACAGGCTCAAGGGCATGGCGCCGGCGGCCGGCGCCGACCTCGTGCCCTGGTGTCCGACAGGCGAATATCTGGCCGAGCGTCCGAGCTTTACTCTCGACCCGGCGTTTCATCAGGGACTATATTATGTCCAGGACCCGTCGTCGATGGCCATAGATGCCGTTATCCGCTCGCTCGGCCTGACCGAACCGGTGCGCTATCTCGACGCCTGCGCCGCCCCCGGCGGAAAAACCACCGCCGCCATCGATGCGCTGCCCGAGGGGTCGTTTGTTCTGGCCAATGAATTCGAGCCGGCCAGAGCGGCCGCGTTGTGCGAGAACCTGATGAAATGGGGCTACGGAAAGTGCGCCGTGTCGCTCGGTCCGGCGCAGCGCCTTGCCGCGCTGACTCCCGGAAGTTTCGACGTGATAGCGGCCGATGTGCCCTGCTCCGGCGAGGGCATGATGCGCAAGGATGCCCAGGCGCGCCGCCAGTGGACGCCCCGGCTGGTTGAAAGCTGCGCCTCGTTGCAGCGCGAAATCGTTGAGGCTCTGTGGCCGCTGCTGCGGCCGGGCGGCACTCTGATTTACTCCACCTGCACCTTTGCCCGCGCCGAGAATGAAAACAACGTTGCTCACTTTGTTGAAACCTTGGGAGCCGAGCAGCTGCCGCTGCCGGAACTGCCCGGCGTTGTAGGCGGCCATTTCTATCCCCACCTGGTCAGGGGCGAGGGCCTTTTCATGGCCCTGCTCCGCAAACCCGGAAACGAACCGGCCGCACCGCTGCGCAGGCTGCCCTCGCGCCTGTTGCAACAAGGCGTCGGCCCCCTGACCGAAGCCAAGGGGCACAACGAAATTCCGACTCATGCAGCCTGCCTGGCCGCAGACTTCGATATGGAAAAGTGGCCGACCGAAGAGGTTGGCCGCGAGCAGGCCGTTGAGTTCCTGCGCCGCAACGCCATACGTCTTTCCGACGAAGCGCCCCGCGGCCTGGTGCTGCTGACCTATAACCGTCGCCCTCTGGGCTGGGTCAATAATCTCGGCACCCGCGCCAACAACCTGCTGCCCAAGTCGCTCCGCATTCTGAAATAATCAGGAGAGCATCAGCGACATATGGGCGCGGCGGGAGGGGAGGCCGGTGACCGCGGCGATGGGAGAAGAGGAGAAGAGCATTGAAGTGAGCACTTCGGGGGTGAGGTCGAGGTCGCATGGAGCGTCGGAGAGGTCGCTGATGCGCAAGGTGCCGCGGTTGAGGGTGTAGATGCCGTTGTTTTCCTGAAGAATCGGGTCGGTGAGGCGTATGGTGAGCCGCAGGTCGGGGTTGTTTTCGGCCACTGCGCGCAGGGCTGATTCCGCGTTGACAACGCGGGCCATGCCGCCGGCAATGAGGTTTCCGCCGGGCATCGAGTCGTCGGGCCGGCGCATGAGTGTCAGCGGTCGGCCGGGCATTTTCTGCTGCAGAGCGGTGAGCGCGGCGTTGGCCGCGTCGGAGTCGTCGGCCAGCAGTTCAACCACTTTGAGAGTTTGCGATGCCGGTTCGGGCGCTGCCCAGACCATGGCGGCGATTTCGCCGGAGTCGGCATGGGCCACGGCGGCAAAGCCATAGCCCGATAGCTCGGCGTCGTCCATAATGGTGAGGAACTGCGCGCGCGAATGCTGCACGCAGCATTGACGCTGCCCCATGAGTCGGGCAAAGGCATCGTAGAGCCTCGGGTCGGAGGGGTCGACGGCTTGATATTTGCCGCGGGTGGGGAAGCGGTGTATGGCCGTGTAGCGTTCCGGCCGCGAATAGAACACGGTCGAGAAGCCGAAGCGGGAGTAGTATTGGCGCAGCGAAGGGCGCGCCGGAATCAGGGCGGCGAAAGTGTCGCCTCGGTCCGAGGCCTCGCGCAAGGCGCGGCGCAGCAGGCGGCTCATGTAGCCCTGGGCGCGGAAGCGGCGCAGGGTGCCGGCCCCGTAGATGTAGGCAAGTCCCAAGGAGCGGCCCTGGAAGGTCATGGAATAGGAAAGTAGCAGCAGCGAGCTGACTATGCGGTCCGAGTCGGGTTCGGTGAGGGTCAGGGCCTCGTCGTCGACGTAGACCGCGTCGAAAAACATCCGGCGCCAGCGGGCGGAATCGTCCGGAAAGCACTCGCGCCAGATTTTCTGTATGTCGGATTTCTTACTCATATCTTATCAACAAGCGAACCCCTGAATTAGTTGTTTGCGAGATTCAAAGAATTTGAGTAACTTTGCAGTTGGAAAAATGGCCTCACGTACTCGCGAAAGATTGATCGACGTGGCCCGCCAGCTCTTTGTGCGCCAAGGCATAGAGAAGACCACGATGAACGATATAGCGACCGCCTCCGACCGCGGGCGCCGCACCATCTATACCTATTTCCGCACCAAAAACGATATTTTCGAGGCCGTTGTTGGCAGCGAGGTGAACCGCATTATCAGCGACTTGCAGCAAGCCATGGCCAACGAAGTCAGCGCCACCGACCGGCTGCGCGCGCTGATAAACTTCAGGGTGAACATTGCCCGCGAGAATCTGCCGGAATATGAAGTCTGGTACAAAACCCTGTTTTCATCGAACGTTAAGCGCGCTCACGCCGTGCGCGCCATGGTTACGTCGCGCCTGAACGAAATTATCCGCACCATTCTGCGCGAGGGAGTGGCTTCGGGCGAGTTCGATGCCGTTCAGGCATCAAGAGCGGCGTCGGTGCTGACCATGATGGTGCGCGGCGCCGACTGGACCATAGTTCGTCGCTCCGAGGCCGAAATGCCGCTCTATGACCAATGGCAGGCCGAGAGCGTTGACTTCATCATCGACGGCTTGCGCCTGCCGGCTCACGTTAAAACCGAACAAACAATTCAATAACCAATAATTTATCTGAACTTAAAATGAAACTTCTCGAAGGAAAAACCGCTCTCATCACCGGCGCCGCCCGCGGCATCGGCAAAGCTCTGGCTATCCGTTTTGCCCAGGAGGGCGCAAATATTGCTTTCACCGACCTCGTTATCGATGAAAACGGCGAAGCAACCAAAGCAGAAATCGCTGCTCTGGGCGTTAAGGTTGAAGCCTATGCTTCGAACGCCGCCGACTTCGAACAGACCCAGCAGGTGGTTGCTCAGGTTGTAAAGGACTTTGGCCGCATCGACATTCTGGTCAACAACGCCGGCATTACAAAAGACGGCCTGCTGATGCGCATGACCGAGCAGCAGTGGGATGCCGTTATCACCGTTAACCTCAAGAGCGCCTTCAACTTCTGCAAGGCAGTGGTGCCCGTTATGATGAAGCAGCGCAGCGGCTCGATTATCAACATGGCGTCGGTTGTTGGCGTTCACGGCAATGCCGGCCAGTGCAACTACGCTTCGTCGAAGGCCGGCCTCATCGCCCTGGCCAAGTCTATCGCTCAGGAAGTTGGCAGCCGCGGCATCCGCGCCAACGCCATCGCTCCCGGCTTCATTGAAACCGCAATGACCGCCGCCCTGCCCGAAGCAGTTCGCCAGGAATGGTGCACCAAAATTCCCCTGCGTCGCGGCGGCAAACCCGAAGATATCGCCGACGTTGCAACCTTCCTTGCTTCCGACATGTCGAGCTACGTTACCGGCCAGGTTATTCAGGTCGATGGCGGCATGAACATGTAATCGGCACCTTATGTTGCAGTATAACACCAAACAGACCTCGCTGCGCATGCCCGAATACGGACGCAACGTGCAGCAGATGGTTGACCATTGTATGACCCTCGAAAATCGCGACGAGCGCAACTCCTGCGCTCGCGCGATAATCGATACTATTTGCCGGCTCCATCCGCAGCAGCGCACCAATCCGGAATGGCGCGCCAAACTCTGGGACCATTTGGCTATCATGTCGGATTTCAAGCTCGACATTGACTGGCCCGCGCCGGTTATCAGCGCCGAGAGCCTGCAGTCGCGTCCGGCCAAACTGCCGCTGCCGCAGAGCTATATTCCCAAGCGCGTTTATGGCATCAACATCATCAAGATGATTGACACCGCCCTGGCCATGGACCCGGCGAATCCCGACCGCGACGAGTTCGTTTATTTGCTGGCTTGCCAGATGAAAAAGCTGCTCATAGCCGAAAATCCGGAGGCTGCGACCGATAAGCGCGTTTATGCCGATTTGGCCGAGCTGTCGGAGGGTCACATATTGATAGACTCCGAAAGTATGCCGCTGCGCGATTTCGACT
>CAMWSP010000119.1 GCA_947176935.1 uncultured Porphyromonadaceae bacterium
CCCGACCCTCTGCTTGTAAGGCAGATGCTCTGAACCAGCTGAGCTAAGCGCCCGATGAAACGGGAAAGTATGTTGTTGAAATGGTGGGCGTTGAGGGATTCGAACCCCCGACCCTCTGCTTGTAAGGCAGATGCTCTGAACCAGCTGAGCTAAACGCCCGTTATCGCTGAATTGCGGTGCAAAGTTACGACTTATTTTTGAATTTGCAATGATTTTGGCCGATTTTTTTCGAATTTTTTCAGTTTTTAAAGGTCGAGCGGCCTGAGTGCTTCATTCATCTTGTTAGCTATGAGGTCATTGGCAAGATTGCCGATAGAGCCGAGATGAGTGTGGTGAACGCTGCGAGTGGGTTTATATTCGCCCGACTGCACCTGCATTCCAATGGTGCGATAGGCCTCGCGAAAGGGAACGCCGGAAAGCACAAGGCGATTCACGTCCTCAACGGTGAAGAGGTAGTCATATTTCGGGTCATTGAGAATATCGTCGTTGACCTGAATGTGGTCGAGCATAAAGGCCGCCATGTTCAAACAGTTGAGAATTTCGGTGGTTGCGGGGAAGAGCACGTCTTTCATCAGCTGATAGTCGCGGTTATAGCCGAGCGGCAGATTGGCGGTGAGCAGGGCCAATTCGTTGGGAATGGCGGTCAGGCGATTGCATTTGCCGCGCATAATCTCAAACACGTCGGGGTTCTTTTTGTGGGGCATAATCGACGAGCCGGTGGTGAATTCGTCGGGGAACTTAACGAAGCCGAAGTTCTGACACATGAACTGGCAAACGTCGGCGGCGAATTTGCCCAGCGTTGACGCCACAGCAGCGATTGCGGCGGCCATAGCCTTTTCGGTTTTGCCGCGGCTGATTTGCGCGGCCACTACGTTATAATGGAGCGTGCGGAATTCGAGCAGGTCGGTGGTCATCTGCCGGTCCAGCGGGAAGGAAGAGCCATAGCCGGCGGCCGAGCCGAGCGGATTCTGATTGGCTATGCGATAGGCGGCAACGAGCATCTCCACGTCGTCGACCAGCGTTTCGGCATACGCGCCAAACCATAAACCGAAGCTGGACGGCATGGCGATTTGAGCATGCGTATAGCCGGGCATCAAAACGTTCTTATAGCGCTCCGACAGCCCGCTGAGCGAGTCAAAGAGCGACTTGACAGCGCGGGCTATATCTTTGATTTCAGCGCGCATCAGCAGCTTGAGGTCAACAAGCACCTGATCGTTGCGCGAACGGCCGGAGTGAATCTTCTTTCCAACGTCGCCGAGCTTGCGGGTCAACATCAGCTCCACCTGCGAATGAACATCCTCTATGCCATCCTCAATTATGAAATCGCCCTTCTCGGCCTGCTCAAGAAGTTGCTGCAGCTCGGCCAGGAGCAGCTGAAGTTCATCGTCGGCCAGCAAGCCTATGGAGTTCAGCATGCGTATATGGGCCATTGAGCCCTGAATGTCATATTTGGCAAGGCGCAGGTCGAGCACACGGTCCTGACCTACGGTGAATTCTTCAATCAATTCGTTGGGTTCAAACCCTTTATTCCATAATTTCATTGGCGAAGTTCTTAATTATCTGAATGTATTGTTTAATGCCGCGGTCGATTTCGGAAATCAAAACGAATTCGTCGGGCGTGTGGGAGCGTTCGCTCAGTCCGATTCCGATTTTCAGCGTGTCGACCATCGGGAGCACCGACTGGTCGGAAGTGGTGGGCGAAACAAACGTCTGCGAACCGGTTGCCTTGGCGGCGCGAACCAGCGGATGCCCGGCGGATATGGCGGATGCGGCTATATGCAGCGAACGGGGAGTTACTTCGGAAGCGATTGACTTGCGGATGAACTCCGCGGTTTCGGCGTTTGAGAGGGCATCGGTTGTGCGCACGTCAACAACAAACCGGCACTCGGTCGGCAAGACGTTGTGTTGCGTTCCGGCGGCAATCTGCGTGGCGGTCACTCTGACCGGGCCCAGCAGCTCCGACTCCTTTGGGAAACGCAGCGAGCGCAGGGCGGCTATGTCGTCGAGCGCCTTATATAGTGCATTCTCGCCGCCTCGGGCCGCATGGCCGCCGGCTGCAGTGGCCACGCAATCCAGAACCAGCAGCCCCCGCTCGGCAATGGCGGCATTCATGCCGGTAGGCTCGCCTATAATGGCCCATCCGGGCATCTCGCCCGATTCCTTCCAGTACTCAACCATTGCGCGCATACCGTTGGCACCCGTCACTTCCTCCTCTGCCGTGGCCACGAAAAGCAGATTGAACGGCAGCCCGACATCTCTGAATGACAGAAAAGCATGGAGCAGTCCTACCAGCGAAGCCCCGGCGTCGTTGCTGCCGAGGCCATACAGGCGGTCGCCCTCAATCGCAGGCTCGAATGGCTGACGCGTATAGGCCGGCGAGGGTTTCACGGTGTCGTGATGCGAATTCAGCAGCAGCGTTGGCTTGGCTGAATCATACGGCGCGGCGTAGGCCCAGACATTGTTGTGCAACCTATGCGGCTCCGGCCCTTGACGGCGAATGTAATCTTCAAGAATATCGGCCGTATCGCCCTCCGACCGCGAAATCGAAGGCGTGGCGATAAGCCGCCGGAGCAAATCCACCGCTCTTTCGGTCATAGCCTGACTCTGGTGCGCGGAGCGTAGGTGTCCCCCACCCCGGCTTCTATAAACACGGAGTTCACGCCTTGGCGGCAAACGCTGAGCGCATTTTCGATTTTGGGCAGCATTCCGCTATGAACAACGCCCTGCGACTTGAGTTCGGCAAACTTGCTTTCGTTGATTTCCTCAACAATCGATTTCGGGTCATCAATATCGAGCAAAACGCCCTGCTTGTCGAAGCAGAAATGCAGCTCGGTTTCACCAATCGAGGCCGCGCATAAGGCCACGGCGCCGGCAACCGAATCGGCATTTGAATTCAGCAGCTGGCCGGCGGCGTCGCAGGTTATGGCGCAGAAAACCGGAACAATCTGCCGGCCGAGCAGCGATTCAATCAGCTCGCGGTTCACGCTGTCGATGTCGCCAACAAAACCATAGTCGACCGGAGCCGCCGGGCGGCGGTGCGACACTATGGCGCGTCCATCTGCGCCTGTCAGCCCCAGCGCATTGACTCCGCGGGCCTGCAGGCCGGAAACTATGCGCTTGTTGATTAGCCCCGCGTAGACCATAGTCACCACTTCAAGAGTGGCGCCATCAGTTACTCTGCGGCCATTTATCATGGTGGTTTCAATGCCCATGGCACCGCTCAGACGGGTAGCTTCCTTGCCGCCGCCATGAACCAGAATCTTCGGCCCCTGAAGGGCGGCGAAATCGTCTAAGAACTGAGCCAGAGCGGCAGGGTTATCAATAACATTCCCGCCGATTTTAACCACTTTAATCATAAACTCTCAAGCAAACGTTTAAGCACCGTCTGAGCCGAAATCTCGCGGTTGGCAGCCTCGGGAATCACCAGCGAGCGGGGCGATTCGATAACGTCGTCGGTCACTATCATGTTTCGGCGCACCGGCAGGCAGTGCATAAAGGCAGCATCATTTGTCAGGGCCATCTTTTCGGCATCGACCGTCCAGTCGCGGTCCTGCGAAATCACCTTGCCGTAGTTGGGCGCCTGGTATGCGCTCCAGTTCTTGGCGTAGACGAAATCTGCGCCTTCGAGAGCCTTGCGCTGATCGTGTTCCACAATGGCGCGGCCAACGAATTCCGGCGCCAGATCGTAGCCTTCCGGATTGGCGATTACGAACTCATAGTCTGTGGCGTTCATCCACTCGGCAAACGAGTTTGGAACGGCCTGCGGCAGCGCCTTGGGGTGCGGCGCCCAAGTCATAACCACTTTGGGGCGGGCGGTGCGCTTATGTTCTTCAATCGTGATGAGGTCGGCAAAGCTCTGAAGCGGATGGCGCGTTGCGGCCTCCATAGAGAACACCGGGCGGCCGGAAAGGTCGATAAACTGCTGCAAAACGCGCTCCTCATAGTCTTCATCGCGGTCTTTCAGGCCGGCAAAGGAGCGCACGCCGATAATGTCGCAATAGGAACCCATGACCGGAATGGCCTCAAGCAGGTGTTCGGCCTTGTCGCCGTCCATAATCACCCCGCGCTCGGTTTCGAGCTTCCAGGCGCCCTGGTTCACATCGAGCACCATAACGTTCATTCCGAGGTTCATGGCGGCTTTCTGAGTGCTCAGGCGGGTACGCAGCGACGAGTTGAAAAACAACATCAGCAGCGTCTTGTTCTTGCCCAGATTAGTAAAGGCAAAGCGGTCGCGCTTGATTTCAAGAGCTTCGGCAACCGCTTTATCCAGCGGGCCTATATCTTCAACGGTTGTGAATTTTTTCATTCGGCAATGAGTTCTTTAAAGTTTTTGAGGAATACGTCGGCTTGCTCGCGCGACAGACCCAGAGCGGGCAGCAGGCGAACAACCGTTTTGCCGGCGCCACCGGTGAAAATGTGCTTGCCAAAAAGCAAACGCTTGCGCAGCTCGCCGGCGTCGCCATCGATTTCTATGCCAATCATCAGGCCACGGCCGCGCACTTCCTTGAGCTGCGGCATTTTGCGCAGCTCCGCAAGCAAATATTCGCCCACTGCGGCTGCATTGTCAATCAGATTCTCTTCGGTTATCACATCGAGCACAGCCAGAGCTGCGGCGCAGGCAAGGTGATTGCCGCCAAATGTGGTGCCGAGCATTGATTTAACGGCCTCGAACTTCGGAGAAATCAGAACCGCACCCATCGGGAAGCCGTTGGCAATGCCCTTGGCGCAGGTAACGATGTCGGGGCAGAAACCGTCAACGTGCTGATAGGCAAAGAACTTGCCGGTGCGACCATAACCGCTCTGAATCTCGTCGGAAATAACAACGGTGCCGGTATCGCGGGCAGCCTTCTGAACGGCGAGCATAAATTCAGGCGTTGGCACATGGATGCCGCTCACGCCCTGGATGCCTTCAATAATAACGGCGGCATACTGCTTGGTTTCAAGAGCCTTGACGGCTGCATCAATATCGTTGAGCGGAACGAAATCAACGTTTTCAGTCCGGTTGAACGGAGCGCGGATGGCAGGGTTATCGGTAGCGGCAACTGCCCCGGAGGTACGGCCATGGAAGGCTTTGCCCATAGCCAGGATTTTTGCACGGCCGGTATGGAACGATGCCAGCTTGAACGCGTTTTCGTTTGCCTCCGCGCCGGAATTCACAAAGAATGCCGAGTAGTCAGTCAGCCCGCTCACTTCGCCAATGCGCTGAGCCAAACGCTCCTGCAGGGAATTCTGAACGGAGTTGGAGTAAAAGCCGAGTTTGGCGACCTGGTCGCTTACCGCTTTGACATAAACGGGATGAGCGTGGCCAATCGAAATAACGGCATGACCGCCATAGAGGTCGAGATATTCGGTGCCGTCGGCAGTGTAGACATAGCTGCCCTTGCCGCTCACCGGCTCGATATCATACAGGCTATAAACTGGAAATGTTTTCATTAAAAAGCTGAAGGTTTAAGCTGAAGCCCGGTGCTCTCATCGAGTCCGAACATCAGATTCATATTCTCTACGGCTTGACCTGACGCACCTTTGAGTAGATTATCTATTGCGCAGGTTATCAAAAGCTTGTTACCATGTTTTTCAAGCGCCACTCGAGCGCGGTTCGTATTCACCGCCTGCTTGAGATCAATCGGCTTGCGGCTGACCGAAACAAACGGTGCGTCATGATAGAACTCCTCATAAAGCTTCTGCGCTTCCTCGGCGGTCAGTTCGAAATTCAGGTAGGCCATAACAAAGATGCCGCGTGCAAAGTCGCCGCGCACCGGAACGAAGTTCAGTTCTCCTTCAAATCCGGGCTGAAGCTTTTGGAGCGAACGGCGTATTTCAGCAAGATGCTGATGTCCGAACGCTTTATAAACCGACAAATTGTTGTTGCGCCAGCTGAAATGGGTGGTGGCGCCCGGTTTGACTCCGGCTCCGGTCGAGCCGGTAATGCCGGTTATCTGAACGCTTTCGGGCAGCAAACCGGCGGCGGCCAACGGCAGCAGCGAAAGCTGGATGGCGGTTGCGAAACATCCGGGATTGGCAACCTTGCGGGCGCCACATATCTGACTGCGCTGCAGCTCGGGGAGCCCGTAGATAAAGCCGTTGTGTTCGTCGCGGAAATCCTGGGCCAGGTCAATCACCCTTACGTGTTCTGGCAGCTGATGTTCGGCCAGGAAAACCGAACTCTGGCCGTGGGCAGAGCAGATGAAAAGAACATCGATGCCGTTGAGCGGCAGCTCGTCGGTAAACGTCAGTTCAACGTCCTCAAGGCCGCTATGAACCTCCCCCACCCGATTGCCGGCGTTGCTCGTTGAATGAACGAACGCCACCTCAACCTCGGGGTGAATGGTCAGAAGGCGCAGAAGCTCACCGGCGGTATAGCCGGCGCCACCAACAATACCGGCCTTAATAGCCATCGTTGCCGTTGCGTTTTTGAACGTTATAGTAAATCTTCATCTGGTTGCCCCGAATCTAGGTGAAGCCCTTGACGTCGTCGGCGCTCCAGGCCTTGTTGAATTCGCCA
>CAMWSP010000120.1 GCA_947176935.1 uncultured Porphyromonadaceae bacterium
GACGCTGGATGAGCAGCATTTCGTCGACCACCTTGAGCAATGAGTCGGCGGCGCTGACGTCCACTACGGAGTCGATATTTTCAACGGTCTGGGCGGCGCAGGTAATGGTGCCGGCGGCAGCAAGGGCAACAATGAATTTTCGCATAATGATGAATTAAATTTTTGTTTTTTTGGCGGGGTTATAAGGGCTTTAAGGTCGTTAAGGACTTTAAGGACTTTAAGGGGTTAGGGGCGGAGGAGGGTGAAGAAGCGGCGGAGGAGGGATTGGGCTTCGGAGGCGAGGACTCCGCCGAGGAGGCGGGTGGAGGGGTGGAGTACCGGGCGGTCAGACACGGTGAGGACGCGGAAGCCGCGGCGAGGGTCGTCGGCACCGTAGACTACCCTGGAGAGCTGGCTCCAGCCTATGGCACCGGCACACATCAAGCAGGGTTCCATGGTTACATAGAGCGTGCAGTCGCGCAGGTATTTGCCGCCCAGGGTCGAGGCTGCGGCGGTGATGGCGAGCATTTCGGCATGGGCGGTGACGTCGTGGAGCCTTTCGGTCATGTTGTGGCCTCGGCCAATGATTTTGCCGTTGCAAACAACTACGGCACCGACCGGAATCTCGCCTTCGTCGAGCGCCAGGTTGGCTTCGGCCAGAGCGGCGTCCATGAAGCGGAAGTCGGCCGCGGTCGGGGTTTCGGGAGCAGGGGAGGTGGGGGTTGTTGTCATAGGTCAATCTGCAGGCCTTCGTTGGCCAGAATTATGCGTCCGGGGAACACTTCGGCAGCCTGGTCGGCCAGCGGCTGTTCCGAGTCGTAGCGCCGCGAGAAGTGGCCGAGAATGAGGGTGTCGGCTCCGGCGAGCCGGGCAATGTTGGCGGCCTGGCGGGCGGTTGAGTGGCCATAGCGCGTGGCGAAGGGTTCGCCGTCGTCACCATAGGTGGCGTCGTGGAAAATGGTGTTGACGCCTCGGACCGATGCGACTACGCGGCGGTCGGCCATGGTGTCGGTGCAGTAGGCGTAGCTGCGGGTAGGGGAGGGGTCTTTGGTCAGCAGGCGGTTGGCGATAACGGTGCCGTCTGGTTTGATGAAGTCTTCGCCTTGGCGCAGGTTGCTGATGAAGTAGTGGGGGACGCCATGGAACTGCACCGCGGGGCCATCGATATGGCGGCCATGGGATTTTTCGCGGAAGATGAAGCCTACGCAGTCAATCCGGTGATAGAGCGGGAAGGAGCTGACAGTGAGCGACGAGTCTTCGTAGAGGAGCTGGTGGCGGGCCGTGGGGTCGATGATGTTATAGCGGATTTCGAAGGGGGGCTGACCGAGGACCACGTCGAGAACATGGCGCAGAACGTCGGCGCCTTCGGCGACGCAGTGGATGGTTACGGCGGAGCCTTTTTCGTTGAGGGCCATGGTTGAGAGCAGGCCGGGCAGGCCGAGGAAGTGGTCGCCGTGGATGTGGGAGATGAAAATGTTGTTGAGCTTGCCGAACCGGATGCGGCGGCGCATCATTTCGAGCTGGGCGCCTTCGCCGCAGTCCACCATGAAGAGTTTGCCGCCATGGTCAATGACCTGGCTTGACGGCAAATGGCGGAGCGAGGGGCTGGCGCTTCCGCAGCCCAAAATGGTGAGCTTCATGCGTTTTGAACGTGGACGTCGAGTTGCGGGAACGGGAATTCCAGGCCGCGTTCGGGGAGGGTTTTGTAGATTTGCTCGTTGATGCTGAAGAAAACGGGCCAGTAGTCGGCGGCTTTGACCCATGCGCGCACGGTGAAGTTGATTGAGCTGTCGGCGAGTTCGGCGAGGTAGATTTCGGGGGTTTTGGCAATGCGTTCGTCGGCGTTGAGCACGTCGGCGATGGCTTGTTTGGCTTTGTCGAAGTCGGTGCCGTAGGCCAGGCTTACGGTCCAGTCAACGCGGCGGAGCTCCTGGCGGGAGTAGTTATTGACGGAGCCATTGCTGAGCGGGCCGTTGGGGATGATGATGGTTTTATTGTCGGGGGTGGTTATCAGGGTTGAGAACATCTGGATGGCCTTTACGGTTCCGGCAAAGCCCTGGGCTTCGATGTAGTCGCCAACGTTGTAGGGGCGGAGGGTGAGAATCAGGACTCCGCCGGCAAAGTTCTGGAGGGTTCCGCTCATTGCCATGCCGATGGCTACGCCGGCCGAGGCGAACAGCGCCACGAACGAGCTGGTTTCGAGGCCCATGATGCCGACAACGGCGATTATCAGCACGAAGTAGAGAACAATCTCCGATGCCGACTGAACGAACGAGGCTATCGAGGGGTCAACATTTCGCTTTTTCAGAATGGTCTGCACAAAGGCGTTGAGTTTCCGGACCAGGAAGCGGCCAATGTAGAAAACCACGATCGCGACCAGGAGGTGGAGCACGAATTGGACGGTGCTGTGGGCGATGACGCTCAGGAAGTCGTTGAGGGCCATGCCCTTTTCAATGTGTAATGCTTCGTTCATTTCAGGTTGAGATATTTAGCCCATTGGAGGGTGTTGTAGCCTTTGTAGGAGTAGTCGATTCCGGTGCGGAGGTCGGGTATGAAGACGGTCAGTCCGCAGCAGTAGACGAGCGAGAGCCGGTTCCAGATGCGGTCGGTGTGTTGCTCGTGGAGAATCACACCGTCGGGTATGCGGGAGCCCAGGGCTTCCATGTATTGCCCGAGGTCGGCAAACATGTTGTTATAGGGGGAGTTGACTGAAAAGCGCTGGGGCATGAAGGTTGCGGGGAGCTGCAGGGAGGAGATTTTTTTTACGGAGTCGATGAGTTGGTCCATGGCGGCGAGGTTGACCAAGGAGAGGGTTGAGGGGCAATCTTCCATGGGGTCGGAGCGATAGTAGTCGACGGTGATGTTGATTGCGTTGCGCAGGCCCTGCTCCATGTCGGGGTTGAACAGCTCGGGGATGGTGAGGTGGTAGGGCATGCCGCCGGCGGGAACCTCGCAGGGCGAGGCTACGAAGTAGCGGGCGGAGTTGCGCAGTTCGTAGGCCACTTCGGCGGAACCCATATAGCAGCAGTCGAAGAACAGATAGTCGATTTTGCGGTCGCCGGCGAGCCCGGCGGCCAGTTGGGTGGTGGTCATGGCGTTGCCGTTTTCCGAGCCGAAGCCGCGGGCGTTGAGCTGGCGCCATCCGGAGGCGTGGCTCCAGAAAATCATGGCGAACTCGCGTGAGGGGGCGATGCTGCGGGTGTCGGCAATCACTTTGGCCATGTGGGCGGGGTCGGTGGCGAGCACCGAGTCGGGATAGTCGAGCAGCACCGAGTCGCCGCCTTTGAAGATTTCGCACAGAACGGGGTGGTCGTCGCCCCGGCGCGAGCGGTAGACCAGCAGGCGGTTGCCGGCGGGGATGGCGGCCTGACGCATTTCTTCGAGGTCGGCGAGGGCTTCGTTGTTGAGGTTATTGCGGGCCTCCATATAGACCAGCAGGGTGCGCACGCAGGAGTCGCCCGGCTGGAAGCCGGGCAGTTCGGGCTCGATGATTTGGGAGTGATGGCACGAAGCCAGCAGGAACGAGCAGAATATCAGGGAGAGTAGTTTTTTCAGCATATTACTGCAAAGTTACGAAAAAATCCCCGATTTTCAAAACCAGTGGGGTTATAAAAATCGTAACCGCAGTAACTGTTACGGTGGTTACGATTTTTGCATTACATATCTTCCAAGGTAAGGAGTCGGGTTGTTATTTCGTAGCCCGACAGAATCCGGTGCTTGACAGACTCCACTTTTTGCATGAAGTCTTTATGATTATAGTTTCGCTGCCGGCGTTTGACCTCGGCAACTAAAGCACTTTTTTTGTCGGCATAGATGCCCACGATGTCAATTTCGTTTGCTTCGGCGCCCTTTTTTCTCTCCCACCAGCTTCCAATAGCTGCGAATTGTTTGCTTTCGGCCATTTTCAAGCGGAAGTATCGTTCGAGCATCAGGCCGGAGAATGTTGGATAGTCGGCTTCGATGATTTGGCGGAGCAATTCGAAATTCCGAATTTCGATGATGGTTTGGTTTTTGTCGAAATATCTGAACCAGAATTTCAGGAAATTGTCTGTTATGTCGTAGCGGATGGCATGGGTTCCTTCCTTTGCCATCAAAGGGCGGGTGCGGGCAATGATAGAGTAGTCTTCAATGAGCCTGCGGAGTTGGCCGCCGATGCTGATGCCTCCGAGGGCGGATTCGATAGCGGATTGAGTGTTGGTTCCGGAGGCGATGCAGCTGAGGATGGAGAAATATACCCCATAGTCTTTTCCGAATTCTTCAATCAGGATGTTTTTTCCTTCGTCGGTGAAAGGAGAGTTCTCGCGGACCATATAGTCTAACATGCCGTTGATTGTAAGGTCTGAGTTCTCGCAGAGCAGTTCGACGTATTTAGGGACACCGCCAGTAAAGGCATACAGGGCCAGCAATTCATCGTTGGTAAATGCAGGCCGATAGTCGTAGATTATGGTTTTCAAGGTTTCGGTTCCGAATCCGCGGAGCCGGATAATGTTGTCGGCTCGCCCGAAAAGCGGTTCTTTGTAGCCCTCAAAGATTTTGTGCATCATTGAGAATACCGACCCCATGAGGATGAGGTTTAGATTGCTTTGTTTGCGGTATTGGTCCCAAATGTTCTGCACTTCGCTGTAGACGGCCGGATTGATGTATTCAAATTCTTGAAATTCATCGATTATCAGATTGAACTTGCGCGATTTGGCCGTTTCCATGACTAATTGGAAAAGAGTGCGGAAGCTCTTGATTTCGGTTGGGATGAAGGTTTGAAGTTCGGATGAAATGAGTGATGAGAACTCCGCGCATAGAGCCGCTTCGTTTTTGCGGCTTATGAAAAGGTAGACGGTAGGGGCGTTTCCTTTGGTAGCTTCCAGGGCCAGCGAGGTCTTGCCGATGCGCCGGCGCCCGGTAATGACAGTCATTCGGGAGTGGCTGCTGAACGCAAGTTGTTGGATGCGTTGCAGTTCTTTGATTTCGGAGGTGCGGTTATAGAACTTCATATAAAATTTGTAACCGCCGTAACAGTTACGGCGGTTACAAATTTAGTAAATATTTTCGAATCTGCAAAATTCGGGTGGGGGAGGGGTTAGTTCCAGAAGGCGATGTGGCCGGGGAGGTCGCCGGTGGTGTACATCTGGCGGAGGGTGCCTTCGGGGGTGTAGCGGCGGAGGGTGCCGGAGCTGGTGTAGTTTTTGGCGTCGGTGATGTAGATGTCGCCGGCGGGTGAAACAGCTATGGCATAGGGGGTTTTGATGGCGTCGGCGTCGGCGATGAAGCAGGGGCCTACGGCGAGGGTTTTGGTGTTGAGGGTCGAGTAGGTGTAGGATGCGTTCCAGTCGGCATCCCAGGTTTGGGAGTACATATAGATGGTGTTGCCGGCAATGGCGAAGTTGGAGCATTCGGCCTGAGTTTTTTCAACGACCCAGTTTTTGCCCTGACGGGAGAGGCGGTAGAGGGCGGGGAGGATGTCGGCATAGTTGCCTCGGGAGTTGACCCAGATGTTGCCGTCGGAGTCGAGGCGCATGTGGTGCATGTTGGGGGCGACTTCGATTGCGCCTACGACCTGAAAGGATTGGAGGTTGATGATGGAGATGGTGTTGTCGTAGATTCCGGAGTCGTAGTTGTAGGAGTTGGCAACGTAGAGCGAGTCGCCGACGACTACCATTTCTTCGGGGCCGACGCCAACGGTGAGGGTGCCGGTGATTTGAAGGGTGGAGACGTCGAAGCGGACGACAGAGCCTTTGGGCTGCTCGGAGGCGGGGCCGACGAATGAGCTGACGTAGGCGTTGCCGCGGTCGTCGAACGCGATGGAGCGCGGCGAGTCGATGTTGACTTGGCCGAGGCTGCGGGCTGCGGTGGCGGTCATGACTTCAACTTTGTTGGAGCCGTTGATTACGGCGTAGAGGCATTGCCGGAAGATTTTGAGGTCGTTGCCGGCGTCGCCGAGGGAGAGGATGGCTTCGGGGTTGTTGCGGGTGTAGACGTCGGCGATGAATTCGTCGTTTTTGAGGTCGAGGAAGTCGAGGGATGCTTTGTTGGCTCCCATATTGCCTTCGTTGAGCACGTAGACGCCTTTTTCGAATCCGGAGATGGTGCCGACGGCGGGTTCGTCGACGGTGGGGTCGTTGGATGAGCAGGCAGCCAGAGCGAGGGCGAGGATTGGAAGAAGTTTTTTGAACATTTTGGTTAATTAGTAATTATGAATTAGTAATTAGAAATTCCCGGCCGGGCCGTTGAGTCGGCGCGGTCGGGAATCAGGGATGGATGTTCAAAAAGAGATCGGAGCAATCCACGTATGGCCCATGGTCCCGGGGCGACGGCGAAACAAACGGCGGAAAAACAGGTTTTCTGACTCATTCCGTCGCCCGGCGCCTTCCCGGCCTTTGGGCCAGTGGCTAAGTGCGGAGCGCTTTTTGGTGGAAATTACAGCAGCGGGTACTGTCGGGGATTTTCACCCCGTTCCCTTGAGTTTCCGCCGCGAAGTTACGGAAAAAAACTGAATTTGGCAAGTGGGGGTGAGGGG
>CAMWSP010000121.1 GCA_947176935.1 uncultured Porphyromonadaceae bacterium
GTCGTCGCCCGGCAGCGGTTGGCAGTCAATCCAGAGGATTTTGCGGGCGTGGAGCCGGCGGAGGAGCTCGGAGTCGATTTGGTCGCGGGTCATGGGCTCGTTGCGGTTCGGGGCGAGCAGGCAGCAGGCGGTTGTAAGGATGGTGCCGTTGCCGTCGGATTCGATGGAGCCGCCTTCGAGAACGAAGTCTTTATGGCATTCGACAGGGGCCTGGAGGGCCTTGAGGTCGGCCAGGGTGCGGGTTGTCTGATTGTCGAAATTCGAGGCGAACTTCTGGCCCCAGGCGTTGAAGCGGAAGTCGAGCAGAGTTCCGTCGGCGAGGGTGAGGGGGCCGTAGTCGCGAATCCAGGTGTCGTTTGTGGCAACGTGGATAACCGTGACGTCAGGGCTATTGAACACCGGGGCTTCGGCTGCCGGGGCGAGAATGATTACTTTTTCGCCGGCGCGGAGCAGCGCAGCCACTATGTTGCGGTAGCATTCCTGCACTTGGTCGAGCATATATGCCCAGTCGGTTTCCGAGTGGGGCCAGGCGAGCATCACCGCACCGTGGGGTTGCCACTCGGCCAGGAGGTTAATTGTCGAAGTCATCGCTGAGAGTGTCCCAAATGGAGTTTTGATTTTCAATATATTCTTCGGCATAGTCGAGGAATCCGCGCCGTTCGGTGTGGCCGTTTAACTCGCACCATTCGCGGTAGGCGTCGTAGAGTTTCGGGTCATCGACCATCAGCCGTTTGAATTCGGCTTCGGCCATGTCTACGTTTCCGTAGGACCGGAGCAATTCGTTGAAGGTAGAGAGTAGGTTATTCATGGTTATCAGGTCTTGGGATAAGCTGCAAGGAAAACGTTGCGCTTGCGCAGTTGCGCGGCAACGCGGTGGAGTTCCGCCAGGGTGGTTATGCCAACGACGTAGCTATAGGAGTCGGAAGTGTATTTTTCGCTGATGGAATCGAAGTTTATGAGGTTCAGGTCGGCGGGGTCGCAGTAGCGATAGTAGATTCGGAAGGCAACGTTGTTGGTGAACTCGGGAATGTTTTCGGACTGAATCTTTTTGTATTCGTAGCGGTAGTCGTATTGCGAGGCGGTTATGTCGCTCAGAATAGCCGAGCCGGTTGGGAAGCCGCCGGCACCGCGGCCGAACATGAATTGCTTGTCGTAGCAGAGGCCTTTGATAACAACGCCGTTGAATTCGTCGTCGACACCATATATATACTTCTCGGTTGTGAGCAGCTGGGGGAGCACTGCCATGCAAAGGCGCCCGTCGGGGAGTTTTTCGACGTGGCCAACGAGTTTTATGCGTCGTTCTTTTTCGTTGGCAAAGCGGATGTCGGCGTCGGAGAGCCTGGAGATGCCGAAGGTGAATATGCGCGCCGGCTCTACGTAGAGCCCGAAAGCGTGGACCGCAATGATGACGAGCTTCGACAGGGCGTCCCAGCCGTCGACGTCGAGGCTGGGATTGCTTTCAGCAAAGCCGGCTTCCTGGGCCAGTTTGAGCGCACGGTCGTAGGGCATGTGCTCTTTGAAAATCTTGGTCAGAATATAGTTCGACGAGCCGTTGAGAATGCCTTTGACCGAGATGAGCAGGTCGTTGTCGTAGTATTCCTCGAGGTTGCGGATAACGGGGATGCTGCCGCAGGCCGAGGCGTCGTAGAGCAGCGTGCCGCCGGTTTCGCGCTGGAGGGCGATGAGGTCGGGCAGGTGTTCGGCCAGCATTTTCTTATTGCCCGAAACTGCGGTGAGTCCCTGGCGCAGCGCGCGCGTTATGAGGGAGTAGGAAGCGTTTGCATCGTCGATGAGTTCAACTATGATGTTGATTTCGGGGTCGTTGAAAATATCGTCGGGATTATCGGTGAATTCGGCGTTGACATTGCGAGCCTTTGCGAGATTACGAACGCATATTCGCTTGATTTCCACACCTTCGGGGCGGATGGTGTTGATTAGCTCGAAGAGGGCGCTGCCCACTGTTCCGAAGCCGAACAGTCCGATTTTCAGATGCTTGCGTTTGCTCATTTCGACAGGAAATTACAGATTATGGTGTTGAGTTGCTTATGTTCGACGAGGAAACCGTCGTGGCCGAAGTTGCTTTCGATGGTTTCGAGCTGCGCGCCGGGTATGTTGTCGGCCAGCCGGCGGGCATCGTCGAGAGTGAAAAGTATGTCGGAAGTGATGCCGATGACCAGGGCTTTCGGTTTGAAGGCCTTGAGGGCTTCTTCGACCGATGCGGCGCGGTTGCGTGCAATGTCGTGGGCATCGACCGCACGGCTCAGGCGGTGGTAGCTGTAGGCATTGAAGCGGGCGGAGAGTTTTTCGCCCTGATGGCGCTGGTAGGAGTGGACGCGGCGGCGGAACATGTTGTCGGGGTCGGTCGAGGCTCCGCGGTCAGCCTGGGTCAGATTGTAGGCCGGCGCTCCGCGATAGCTCAGCAGGGCAATCGAGCGGGCGGCTTCGAGGCCGTGGCGCCCGGCATCGGGGTCGGGTTGGCCGTAGGTGGGGTCGGCTTCGATGGCCATGCGCTGGCTTTCGTTGAACGCCGCAGCCCAGGGCGATGAAACGGCCGAAGTGGCTACCAGGGCCACCTTTTCAGCGAAATCGGGGTCGATAAGGGCCCACTCCATGCACTGGAAGCCGCCGAGCGAGCTGCCGATGAGCAGCCTGACGCGCCTGATGCCTAAATGTTCGGCCAGGAGACGGTGGGCGTTGACCATGTCGCGCACGGTTATTTCAGGGAATGAGTCGAACCAGGGGCGACCGGTTTCGGGATTGACCGACAGCGGGCCGGTGGTTCCATAGTGCGAGCCGACAATGTTTGCGCAGACTATGAAATATTTTTCGGGGTCGAGGAATCCGCCGGGCACCACGGTGTTGGGCCACCAGTCGGCAACGTCGCTGTTGGCGGTAAGGGCGTGGCAAACCCAGATAACGTTTGACCCGTCGGGATTGCGGCGGCCAAAAGTGTGGTAGGCAATGTCGAGGGCGGGGAGCGTCGCTCCCGATTCGAGCCGGAAGGGGTGGGGGTAGTGATAGTTCAATACCATTCTATGCCGTTGGAGTAGGATGAGCGTTTGTCGTATTTGAGGTCGGAGAGCATCGACGATTTGAACGCAATGTGGAAGTTATAGCTTTTATATGGACCGAAGGGAACGAAGCTGGCGGTCATCACGAAGTCGTGGAGCTCGCGGCTGATGTTGCAGTTCATATAAGAAATCTTTTTCTGGCGGAAATCATAGGAGGCGGAGAAGTTGAAGTCCCAGTTCGGCGTAGGCTTGATGGAGCCGGAGAAACTGAGGTTATGGGTCAGCCTGCCTTTATATTCCATCTTCTGTTTGTCGAATTCGCCATAGCCGTAGCTAACGGAATAGTTGATTGAGAAATTCCAGGGACATTCCATTTTCAGGTAGCCGTCGGCGTCGAAATTATGTTCTGACGACGACGATGGCTGTTTTTTGCTCTTTTTGGTTCTCTTGGGTTCTTCGGCGGCGGTTTCGTCGGAGTTGTTGTGGTCGTCGGCAGCGGATTTCTTTTTGTCGCGCTTGAAGAGTTTGGTGATGGTGGAGTTATTGAAGTTATAGGAGAAACTGGTGCCGGTCGAGGAAAGGCGGGCCAGACCCTTGCCGGCCTGCAGGCGGGTAACGTTGCAGCGGTAGGGGGTGCCGTTCTCGTTGAGCTTGTAGGTATAAACATCCCAAATTGCCGACAGGTTGAGGTTGAAGCCCCGGGTTATGCGCAGCAGAATCGAAGTGTTGAGGTTGCTCCAGTTCAGCGAGTCGGCGGCGAAGTTATAGCTTTCGGAGAGCGAGAGGTTTTCGATGAGCGAGATTTTTTTGTCTTCGACCGAGTCGTTGGCGGTGCGCACCTTGGCCTCGAGGTTGTTGGCCAGCGAGAAGCTGACAATGCCGGATTTGCCGCGTCCGGGAACTCCGAATGCGGCGCCCTGATAGCGCGAGTAGACCACTTCCTGCATTTCGCCGTTGCGGTCCGGACGCATGTAGCGGCCATAGTAGCCCCAGCCGGGAGCGCCGAAGTCGGGCGATGCGGAGAGGCTGATGTTTGGCGTCATGACGTGGCGAATCATTTTCAGCGGGCTCTTGAATATCGGGCGCCAGAAGCCGTAAACTTTGGTCGAGAAGCCAACTGAGGCGCTGAAGTCGAAAACGTTGTAGAAGCTATAGGTGGTGTCGGTCACTTCGGCTGCCGCATTTGGATCCCACTGGCGGTTGATGCGGGAGGTGTACATGCGGTCGGTCATTGAAATGTTGGGGGAGATGTTGATGTACTTGAACAGCTGGAAGGTTGCCGAAATCGGCAGCGAGTGGCGCATGCCGTTGCGCCAGTCCTTGATGAGCGATTTATGGAAAAACTCATCTTGTTTGGCCGTCAGCGAGTTCTGGAGCTGGCCGCTATATGAAATCTTGATGCGCTCATACCATTTTTCGGCCCCGACGGCGCGTTTGCGCTTGAAGGGCGCGATTTGCGACATGCTCACCGTCAGGTTCGGGAGCGAAACGTTGAGCGTTTCGTCGCTGGAGCGCTGGGTGATGTTCATGCCGGCCGAAAGGCTCCATTTCGTTCCGGGGAAGCGATAGGTCATGTTGACGGTGGAGCTCTTGGTGTTTTCGGTGAACGACGAGTTATAGTAAGAGTTGACGTTATTGCGCGAGTAGCCGCTGGTTGCGAAGTTTACGGAGGCGCTGAACGTCATGTTGGGGTTGAACTTTGAGTCCTGCTGGTGATACCAGATAACCTGAAAGTTGGTTGACTTGGAATAGTCGGCGCTGCCTTTTTCGCCGTCGACGGTGTTCAGATAGCTAATCTGGAAGTTGCCGGCGAACTTATAGCGCTTGGAGTAGGCCGAACGGCCTGTTATGCCCCATGAGCCTTTGGTGTAGATCTGGCCGGTGAGGGCCAGGTCGATGTTGTCGTTGAACGCGAAATAGTAGCCGCCGTTGTCGAGATAGAGGCCGCGGCGGTAGTCGTCGCCGAACGTGGGGAAAATAATGCCCGACGAATATTTTTTTGTGAACGGGAAGTAGCCGAACGGAACGGCCAATGGCAGCGGCAAACCGGCAAGCACCAGATAGGCCGGCCCGGTTACTATGTTGCTTCCGGGTTTGACTTTGCCTTTGGTTATCTGGAAATGGAAGTGGGGGTCGTCGTGGTCGTTGCAGGTCGTGTACATGCCCTGCTCGATGAAGAATTCGCCGTTTTCCATCTTTTTTGACTTGCGGCCAACGAGATAGCCTTCGCCCTGCTGAGTGACCACGTTGGTTGTGTAGCCTCGCATGGTTTTGAAGTTATAGCTCATGGTTTCAGCGTCGTAGCCGTCGCCAGCCTGAGAGAAAGTAGGGGTTCCTATGAGGATTCCGAGCGAGTCGACCCGGCCGGTGGCATCGACGTCGGAGGTGCGCAGGTCAATGCCTATGACTGCGGCGTCGAGGTTTATGTCGCCGTAGGTAACGTGGCCGTCGCCATACATAAGCGTTTTGTTCCGGCCGATAATTATCATGGAGTCAGTGGAGTTAAACACCACCGTGTTGTCCAAATCCACCTTTTCGCGGCGAATTTTCGACCTTTTCCGCGGGGGCGCAACCGAGTCCAAAGGAATAACAAAGGAGTCAACCACGGCTACGGGCACAGAGTCAATATCTTCAGCGTTTAGAGCAAAAGAGCTGAGGATTAGGCATATAAGCGTATATATTAAGTGTCTGAACACGTGATAGACTTGGTTTTATCCCTGCAAAATTACTAATAAATATTGAGAAATCGGAGTAAATGCGTAACTTTGCGCCTGAAAAATTATGAATTGGTTAACAAATATATTCGTTCAACACACTCCGCTCCAGGCGGTTATAGTGATTTCAATCATTATTGCGCTGGGCCTCGGTTTTGGTAAAATCAAGATCAAAGGCGTGTCGCTGGGTGTCACTTTCGTGTTCTTCGTGGGTATTCTCGCGGGGCACCTCGGTCTGAGCATCGATTCGCAGATGCTGCTTTATGCCCAGAACTTCGGTCTGGTGCTTTTCGTTTATGAACTCGGCCTGAAAGTCGGGCCCGGCTTCTTTGCTTCGTTCCGCTCGGGTGGCGTTAAGCTGAATATGCTGGGTCTGGCCACTGTTCTGCTCGGAACGCTGATGGCCGCCTGCTTTACGCTGACGCTCGGCATTCCGATGAGCGACATGGTGGGCGTTCTTTGCGGCGCATCGACCAACACTCCCGCCCTGGGCGCCGCGCAGGAAACATTGCAGCAGTTAGGGCTGCCGTCGGCCGGCGCGGCGCTGAGTTGCGCCGTGACCTATCCGCTCGGCGTTGTGGGCGTGATTCTGGCCTTTATAGTTATCAGAAAGCTCTTTACGCGCCCCAAGGATTTGCATGTACACGTTCATGAGTAGAGCAATCAGCCTTTCATTGCGGCATATCAGATTCATAATCCCGGAGTGTTTA
>CAMWSP010000122.1 GCA_947176935.1 uncultured Porphyromonadaceae bacterium
CACTCCGGTGTCGGTGCCGAGGCTCCAGTTGTTGTGCTTGCCGGAGCCGTTGATACCGTCGAAGGGCTTTTCATGGAGCAGAACGCGGAAGTTATGGCGGCGGGCAACCTCGTTCATAACGCTCATGAGCAGCAGGTTGTGGTCGTTGGCCAGGTTGGTTTCCTCAAATATTGGCGCCAGCTCAAACTGGTTGGGGGCAACTTCGTTATGGCGGGTCTTGGCGGGTATGCCCAGGCGGTGGCATTCCAGCTCCAAATCAAGCATAAAGGCTTCAACTCGCGAGGGAATAGCGCCGAAATAGTGGTCTTCGAGCTGCTGATTCTTGGCGCTTTCGTGGCCCATGAGGGTCCGGCCGGTGAGCATCAGGTCGGGGCGGGCTGAGTAGAGCGATTCGTCGACAAGGAAATATTCCTGTTCCCAGCCCAGGTAGCTGGTAACGTGTTTTACCTCCGGGTCGAAGTAGCGGGCCACACGCGCTGCGGCAACGTCGACTGCATTGAGCGCGCGAAGGAGCGGGGTCTTATAGTCGAGCGATTCGCCGGTATAGGAAATGAATATGGTCGGAATGCAGAGGGTTTTGTCGAGAATAAAAGCCGGCGATGAAACGTCCCATGCCGAATAGCCGCGGGCTTCAAAGGTGTTGCGGATGCCGCCGTTGGGGAACGAGCTGGCGTCAGGTTCCTGCTGCACGAGCAGTTTGCCGGAGAATTCCTCAACAACGCCGCCCTTGCCGTCGTGGTCTATGAAGGCGTCGTGTTTCTCGGCGGTGCCGTCGGTCAGCGGGTGGAACCAGTGGGTGTAGTGGCGGGCTCCGTTGTCGATTGCCCAGCGCTTCATGCCTTCGGCCACGCTGTCGGCCACGTCGATTGGCAGCGGTTGTTTGTTATCGATAGCGTTAACCAGGGCATCGTAGGTTTTCTTCGGCAGGTATTCAAACATGGTTTTGCGGTTGAACACGTATTTGCCGTAGTAAGTTTCAGGACGTTCGGTCGGGATTTCAACCTGTTTTGCCTTGCGGTTGAAGGCTTCGTCAACAACTTTGAATCGGAGCATATTCGGGTGTGAATTTAATTAGTTTTCTTTGAAAATGTTTGCGAGTCGCGAAATAGCTTTTTCGGTGTTCTCGAGGGTGTTGAACGCGGTCAGGCGCACATAGCCTTCGCCGGCCGGCCCGAAGCCTACGCCCGGAGTGCAGGCCACTCCGCAGCGGTGGAGCATCAGGTCGAAGAACTCCCACGAACTGATACCTTCCGGGGTCTTGACCCACACATAGGGAGCGTTGACTCCGCCGAACACCTTGAGTCCGAGTGCCGATAGCCCTTCGCGCATCAGCCGGGCATTGTTGAGATAATATGCTATATTTTCGCGAATCTGGCGTTGGCCTTCGGGAGAGTATATGGCCTCGGCCGCGCGCTGAATCGGATAGCTTGCGCCATTGAATTTGGTTGTTTGGCGGCGCAACCAAAGCGAATGCAGGCTATATGTTTGGCCGTTGGCATCGGTTCCGCAGATGCCTTTGGGCACCACGGTGTAGCCGCAGCGCAGGCCTGTGAACCCGGCGGTTTTGCTGAATGAGCGGAATTCGACCGCGCAGCGTTCGGCGCCCGGAATTTCATAGATGGAGTGGGGAACGTCGGGCTCGGTGATGAAGATTTCGTAGGCCGAATCGTAGAGAATCAGGGCATCGTTGGCCAAAGCATAGTCAACCCATTCCTTCAGTCGGCTGCGCGTAAGAGTGGTGCCGGTAGGATTGTTCGGGTAGCACAGATAAATGATGTCGGGGCTTACGGCGGGCAGTTGGGGATTGAAGCCGTTGGCCTCGGTGCATGGCAGATATTCGATATGGCGGCCGGCCATAACGTTGGTGTCAACATAGACCGGGTAGACAGGATCGGTCACGGCCACCCGGTTTTCGGCCGAAAGGATGTCGCCGAAATTTCCGAGGTCGCTTTTGGCGCCATCGGAAATGAATATTTCATCGGGGGAGATATTGAGTCCGTTATAGTCGTGGGCGGCGATTTTTTCGGTTAGGAAAGCGTAGCCTTGTTCGGGTCCGTAGCCGTGGAAGCCTTCGGGAGTAGAGATTTCATCGGCTGCTTTGTGGAGAGCTTCGACTGCTGCGGGACAAATGGGACGGGTAACGTCGCCTATGCTCAGTTTGATTACTTCAACTCCGGGGTTTTGGGCTTTGAAGGCTGCAATCTTCCGCGCAACTTCCGAGAAGAGGTAGGAGGGTGTCAGACGGCCGAAGTTTGCATTTATAAGTACCATTGGTGTTTCAGATGTTTATGGAGCCGCGAAAAACTGTTGTCGCCGGCCCGGTCATGAGTATTTTGTTGTTCGGGAGAATTTCGATTTTCAAGGTTCCGCCGGGCAGGGTAACGTTGACTTTCCGGTCGGTCAGCCCGGCAGTGACCGCAGCGAGAGCAACGGCACAGGCGCCGGTGCCACACGCTTGGGTTTCGCCGCTGCCGCGTTCCCAAACGCGCATCCGGATGTTAGAGCGGTCGATAACGCGGGCGAACTCAATGTTGGCGCGGTCGGGCCAATAGGGGTCGTTTTCAAGAGCCGGACCGAATCCGCAAACATCCATTTCCGCCGGGTCGCAGTCAATGAAGGTTACGCCGTGGGGATTGCCGATGTTGGCGGGATGGACGCTGAACGTGCGGTCGGCAGCACTGAGCAGAACCGGCTCCGATACCGAGCCGATGCCCATGTCGACCTCAACGGACTCGATTTTGCCGTCGGGGCCGGGGAATAGGCGCAGAGTCTTGATTCCGGCAAGGGTTTCGAGTGTTATGGTGGTTTTGTCGGTCAGGCCGAGGTCATAGACCAGCTTGCCTACGCACCGGCTGCCGTTGCCACACATTTTAGCCTCGGAACCGTCGGCGTTGAAAATCCGCATCCGGAAGTCGGCAACCTCGGAGGGTAGGGCCAAAATAATACCGTCACCGCCTATTCCGCAGTGACGATCAGATAGTTGCCGGCTCAGCCGAGGCAGGTTTTCGGGGGGGCAAGGCATCTCGGTAAAGTAGATGTAGTCATTACCGAGTCCATGCATTTTAGTGAAACTTACCTCAATCATGTGCGCAAAGGTACGAACAAATAATTATTCGCTGCAAATTTTTCCGCGAAAAAAATCACCCCTCAAAATAAGTTCCGAAATTTCCTTGGCTGAAGCCCGGCATTGCTGCGTCGGCGCAGGACCCAGGAGCGAGGTGCCCACGCCCTTCCAGGGGATAGAGTCGTTGGTGCCGGCGAGGTGCAGAATGGTGGGGTAGACATCGATTTGCCCGACGCGGCGGTCGATTGTTTGTGTCAGTCCGGTGTTGGCGGCAATAAAGACCATGCGCTCGGGTTCGGACTCGGATTCGTGAAGAACGTCTTGCGAATGGTCGGAAACTAAAACGAGCAGAGTGTTTTCATATAATCCGCGTGCTTTCAAGGATTCGATGAAGCGGGCGAGCGCAGTGTCGAAATAGCTGACCATGCGGTAATAGTTCAGCATCATTGGCGGCAACGAGCTGTCGGGGCCAATCCAGTCGGGTTTCATGGATTCGGGCACTTCGGGATCATCGAAGGGAATGTGCATCGACGTTGTGAGCAGTTCAAGGAAGAAGGGCTGTTTGAGCGTCGGAATCAGTGAGTCGGCCACAGCGAACATAGCCGCATCGGAGCCGAGTGCGTGCAGCAGCTGCTGATATTCGGTGTTACACATGTGCCGGTCGAAGCCCATGTTCTGAAATGTGCCGGTTTCGTTCCATGAAAGGTTGGCGTCGGCGAATATTACCAGGCTGCTCTTGCGGTGGAGCATACGGGCCAGGGATGGGAAGGTGTTTTTGCTTCCGAGGAGAATAGAGGTTGAGAAGCGCGGCAGGGGGAGCAGGCCGGTGTTGGCTATCAGCTGGCCGTCGCCCGAGCCTCCCTGGCATACTTGGGTTTCAACATCTAACGCAGTCACACTTGAGGCGGATTCGGCCAAAGCGCGGACTGTTGGAGCGATGGGGCGGCCTTTATAGTCGGTATGGACTACGGATGAGTTTAGCGACTCAACGATGATGAGGATAACGTTTTTGCCGGCGTTCAGATTTCTGACGCTATCGGGCAGGACATCGGGGAAGTCGGAGTTGCTTATGAATTCGTTGATTCGGGCGTTTTCAGCGTCAGATAGCTCGCGGTTCACGGTCAGGACCTCGTAGAGATAGGCAGTTGAGTAGAGGAAGTGGGAAACGATTCCGTTCATTTTGAGTGAAGAAATCGGGCTCAGATTGGCATGGGCCAATCTGAAAGATGTTGCCGCGCTGAACTTCATGTCAACGCCTTCCGAGCGGAGGAATCGCCGGCAATGCACGGTGTAGCCAACGAACGCAATGGCATATATAGCTAAAGTTGATGCTATGGCCGTTATTTTGAATTTTGCAGGCAGAATGCAGCTCTCGGCGCCCGTTTTGAGCCATAGGCGGTAGATGATGGTTGCGGCAACCGGAATGAGGAGAATAAGCAGGTCGGTGGCTTTCCAAAGTCCTATGGTGCTGTTGAAGAGTTCGCTGTTGAGGTTATCGACCAGCAATAGGGCCGAAACATCGGGCAGCTCCAGCCAGAAGCGGTAGTACCAGATGCTGCCGATGAACCATAATGCCATCAGCCAGACCGGAATAAGAATTGAGCAGCGCCATTTGCGCGGCAGCAGCCAGTATGGAAGTAGAATGGTTAGGCTTTCTACTGAAAGAAAGCCTAACCTGCTGATAAAATGCTTGCCGGTCAGAGCTGTTGCTTCGTTGAGCAGAGGGTAACACTCCGCAATTATGGCAATCAGCGCCGTTATGAACAAAAGAATATATTGTTTTATTCCGGGTCGGTGTACCATTTAGAATACATCAGATAGTTGTGGGCGATGCGTTGGTTCAGGGTTTTGGACTGTTCGGGGTCAACGTTTTTGATAAATTTGGCCGGAGCGCCGCCCCAAAGTTCGCCGGGACCGATGACGGTGCGGCTGAGAACCACCGAGCCGGCCGCCACTATGGCACCTTCGCCAACAACGGCATCGTCCATCACTACGGCACCCATGCCAACGAGCGCGTAGTCGCGGATTTTGCAGCCGTGGAGCGTTACGTTATGGCCTATGGAAACGTCGTTGCCGATTTCAATGGTTGACTTTTCGTAGAGGGTGTGGAGAACGGAGCCATCCTGGATGTTAACGCGGTTGCCGATGGTAATTGTGTTTACGTCGCCGCGCAAAACGGTGTTAAACCAGATGGAGCATTCGTCGCCGAGAGTAACGTCGCCGATCAGAGTGGCGTTTTCTGCAATAAAGCAGCCGAGGCCCACCTTCGGGGTGAAGCCTCGGACGGGAATAATCAACGGCATAGGGGTTCGGTTTTTTCTGTGAGCCACCGGCGCTGGTTTTCGTTCTCAAGGAGCGGCAGCAGGGTGTGGCGAACGGTCAGGTGATAGTTGTTGACCCATTCGATTTCTTCGTCGCTCATCAGGGAGAGGTCAAAGAGGTTGCGGTCGAAGGGGAACATGGTGAGCGGTTCGAAGGCGTAGAAGTTGCCGAACTCGGCGTTGCTCAGCGGCGAGGGAACGCAGAGCACCAGGTTTTCGCAGCGGATGCCATGAACGCCGGCGCGATAGAGGCCGGGTTCGTCGGAGGTGATCATGCCGGGCTGCAGTGGGGTGGGGACGTAGTTCAGGCGGATGCTTTGCGGTCCTTCGTGAACGTTGAGGAAATGGCCAACGCCATGGCCGGTGCCGTGGAGGTAGGTGAGGCCGTGTTTCCAGAGGGCGATGCGGGCCAGAGCGTCGAGCTGATGGCCGGTGGTGCCTTCGGGGAACACTGCGGTTGCCAGGGCAATGTGGCCTTTCATGACCAGAGTGAAGTCCTGACGTTCCTGGTCGGTGGGAGTGCCGAGTGCAACGGTGCGGGTAATGTCGGTGGTGCCGTCGAGATACTGGGCGCCGCTGTCGACCAGCAGCAGTCCTTTGGGTTCGATGACCGACGACGATTCGGGAGTTGCCGAATAGTGCACAATGGCGCCGTGAGGGCCGTAGCCGGCAATCATTTCAAAGGAATTGTCGACATAGAGCGCGCCTTCGGAGCGGAAACGGGTGCCGAGGGTGTCGCAATCGAGCTCGGTGAGTGTTTCGCCGGCGGCGAGTCGGCGTTCGATTTCCATGAAGAGTTTGACCAGAGCTACGCCGTCGCGAGCCATGGCGTCGCGTGTGCCTTTAATCTGGGTGAGGTTCTTGATGGCTTTGGGGAGCGCAACCACCGAGGGGCCTTCAACGGCATGGGCACCGATGATTGAGGCAAGAGTGAAGGCGGTGCGGGCCGGTTCGATGTAGACTTTGGCATCTTTCGGAAGCAGGGCCAAGAAGCGGGCCACGCTATCGTAG
>CAMWSP010000123.1 GCA_947176935.1 uncultured Porphyromonadaceae bacterium
GCTTTGGGGTGGGGCTTTAGCTATTTTTTGGCGATTTTTAGCTGTCGTTTCCCAATATTTTCGTAACTTTGCAGCCACAAAAGAACATTTAAAAGACAACAAAGCTCATGGTAAACCGCGTATTGATACGCCTCAAAGTGGTTCAGCTGCTTTATAGCTACCTCTTGTCGAAGAGCGACTTCAAGGTAGAGATGCCCGCCGAGACATCCTCTCCCGACCGGCGCTATGCTTATCAGGCATATGCCGAACTCCTGCTGCTCATTCTGGAGCTCTCGGGGGTTAACGTAACCAAAACCGTTAGTAAATTCCAATCTGTTTCCGATCCTGAAAAGCTGCGTTTTTATCGCACCAATTTCAGCGAGGCACTGCGCGAGAACCCTGACATCCGCACTCTCATTGACCGGAACGCCGAGCGCATGCGCGAGTTCAACGGAGTGTTTAACTTCCTTATCGAGCGTTTGCGCGCAATGCCGGCCTATCGCACCTTTGTCAAGGCCAAGCGCAACGAAGTTACTCCCTCCGACGAAATCGAATTCTGGACCGCCGCGCTGCGCATGATGACCAAGCTCCCCGAGCTGGTCGACGTTTTCCGCACCGACCCCGCCTTCACCGAACGCGGCTTCGAGAGCGCGCAGAAAATGCTGCTGGCAACCCTCAGCGGCTATGGCGACTCGCGCAACCTGCTCGTTAACTCGCGCAAGGACCTCAAGCGCTCGCTCGACGAAGCCTATGCCCTCTATCACTGGCTGCTCTGGCTCCCGGTCGAGATCGTAAGAATCGAACAGGAGCGCCTCGATGCCAATGCGTCGAAATATCTCCCCACCGAAGAAGATTTGCACCCCGACCGACGCTTTGTCGACGGCAAGCTCGTGGATATTCTCGCCTGCCATGAGGAACTCACAAAATATTTCGAGCAGAAAGGCATAAATTGGAACGAGGACCTCGCCCTGATTCGCCGTCTGGCCGAAATGGTGATTCAGTCCGAACCCTATAAAAACTTCATGGCCGAGCCGGGCGAAAAAACTGTCGAGCAGGAAGCCGACCTCTGGCGCGCGCTGTTCCGCCAGGTGATTCTGCCCAGCGACGACCTCGAGGAAACCCTCGAAAGCAAGTCTATTTTCTGGAACGACGACCTCGAAGTGATGTCGAGCTTCGCCCTGAAAACCATAAAGCGTCTGGCCGCTAATCCCGCTGAGCCGCTTCAGCCCGAGTTCAAGGACGATGAAGACGCCGCTTTCGGTTCTAAGCTCTTCAACGCTGCGGTTGCCAACTCCGAGGAGTTCCGCGGCTATATCGACGAGTTTGTCAACACCAAGAAGTGGGACTCCGACCGCGTTGCGCTGATGGACGTCGTTATCCTCGAAACCGCACTGGCCGAAGCCGTTACCTTCCCCAATATCCCGCTGACCGTAACCGCCAACGAATACGTTGAAATCGCCAACTGGTATTCTACATCTCGTTCCGGCTCCTTCATCAACGGCATGCTCGCCTCGATTGTTGAAAAACTCGTTGGTCAGGGCAAGCTCGCAAAAAAATTCTCATCAATTAAATAACCCCCAAAAACTCAGAAACCATGTCACCCGAAATCCAGTCGTGGGGAATGATTATTCTCCTCATCGCAGTATTCTACTTTTTCATGATTCGTCCGCAGCAGAAGCGTCAGAAGGAAACTCAGAAGTTCCGCGACTCGCTCGGCAAAGGCTCGCGCGTAATGACCGCCGGCGGCATTCATGGCACCATCAGCGAAATCAACGAAAAGAACAAAACCGTTCTGCTCGAAGTGGCCAATGGTGTGCGTATCCGCGTGGAACTCACAATGATTTATCCCTCGGCTGAAGAAGCCAAGGCCGACGCCGCTAACCCCGTTAATGCCGACCAAAAGTAAATTCAGTCTCCGAACGTTGCGGTTGTGGGCAATCAGGGTGATTCGCCTGCTCCGCAGCAACCGCGGCAAGGATATTCTGATATTCCTGCTGTTTCTCGCCGTGAGCTATGGCTTTTGGGTCATACTCGCTCTCAACGATGATATGCAGCAGGAGGCCCGCGTACGCCTTGAAATAGTCAATGTCCCCAAAGGCTACACGTTCATATCTGAGCCGCCGGCTTATCTTACCCTGGGCGTGCGCGATAAAGGCACCGTTCTTGCCAACTACTCGCTTAGCGGCGGCAAAACGCTGAAAATCGACTACGACGACATGCAGTTCGACGTTGAGCGCGACCGCGTTACCCTTTCGCAGCAGGCGCTGGAAAACCGCCTGCGCTCATTCTTCGACCCCACTACGCAGATTGTCAGCGTTCGCCCCGATTCGCTGAGCCTGATAGTCACCGACCGCGCTCCCAACAAGGCGCGCGTGGTCCCCGACGTTGAAGTGGCTCCCGCCAGTCAGTTTGTCATCGCCGGACCGATAACCGTTTCGCCCGACACTGTGAGCGTTTACTCCGCGCGCCATCTGCGCGTGCGCCCGAGCACCGTCCGCACCGTCAGGATTACCCGCAATGAACTCAAGGACACCCTGGTTATGGAAGTGCGGCTGAATCCCGAACCCGGAACCCGCATAGTGCCCGGCTCGGTCAAGCTGACCGTTCCCGTCGAACCGCTGATTTCCAAGAGCCGCGAGGTTGCCGTGCAGCTGCTTCATGGCGGCGGCGAGGAATCGGTTGTTCTGTTCCCGTCGCATGTTCGCGTCAGCTATCTGCTCCCCATGAGCCTCTATAACTCGGAGAGCAACGTGGTTGCCGTATCGGCCGACTTCGCGCAGCGCCATAACGGCAAGATTCCGCTGCGTGTCGGCTCGTTGCCCGCCTACTATCGCGGGGTGGAACTGTCGGTTGACTCGGTGGAATATATTGTTGAACAGAAAGCGGTCCACCACGCAGCTCAATGAAACGCATCGTGGCTGTCACCGGCGGCATCGGAGCCGGCAAATCGGTTGTTTGCCATGCGCTGACCGCTTTGGGCTTCCCGGTCTATGACACAGACCTCGCAGCCCGCCGCCTGATGGATGGCAGCGCCGACATCAAGCGTCGCATAGCCGAAACCGTTTCGCCCGACGCCATAGCAGCCGACGGCTCAATCAACCGGCAGGCACTCGCCGCCGTGGTTTTTGCCGATAAGGCAAAGTTGCAGCAGCTGAATCTGATAGTCCACGGTGCCGTGCGCGATGACTTTGTCTGTTGGGCCGATTCTTTGAAAAGCAACCTGCTGTTCGTTGAAACCGCCATATTGTATGAAAGCGGTTTCGACGCTCTGGTCGGTGAAATTTGGGAGGTGACCGCTCCGGCCGATGTGCGCATCAGGCGCGTTATGAGCCGGTCGGGCCTTTCCGAATCGCAGGTCCGCGAGCGTATAGCCGCCCAAAGCAGCGCCCCCCGCGCCGGCCACCGCATAATCGAAAACGACGATGTCACCCCTCTGATACCACAAATCTTAACCTTATTGTCATGACAGCCAACGAAGCTACCGCCTTTGACCGCGACCATCTCTGGCACCCCTATACCTCAACCATAAACCCGCTGCCCACCTATATGGTCGACCGCTGCGAGGGTTGCTGCATTGTGTTGGAAAACGGCACTCGGCTGATTGACGGCATGGCCTCGTGGTGGTGTGAAATCCACGGCTACAACAACCCGCGGCTCAATGCCGCCGCCGAGCGCCAGCTGGCCAAGATGAGCCATGTTATGTTCGGCGGTCTGACCCATCGCCCCGCCGTTGAGCTCGGGTGCAAGCTGCTGGAAATGGCTCCGCCGTCTATGAACAACGTGTTCTTTGCCGACTCTGGCAGCGTGGCAACCGAAGTTGCCATGAAAATGGCCGTTCAGGCGGCCATCAGCCGCCATGGCAACGACCATCGCCGCTCGAATTTCGCAACCATACGCAGCGGCTACCACGGCGACACCTGGAACGCCATGAGCGTATGCGACCCCGTAACCGGTATGCACGGCGCCTTCGGTTCGGCCCTGCCGGTGCGCTTTTTTGCTCCCGCGCCGCAGATTCCTTTTGGCGGCGAGTGGGACCCGGCCGATTTCGCCCCTATGGAGGCTCTTCTGCGCGAGCATGCCGATGAGCTTGCCGGGGTGATTCTCGAGCCGATAGTGCAGGGCGCCGGCGGCATGCGTTTTTATCATCCGCAGTATCTGCGCGAGCTGCGCCGCCTCTGCGATGAACTGGAAATTTACCTGATTTTAGACGAAATTGCCACCGGATTCTGGCGCACCGGCCGCGCTTTTGCGTGGGAACACGCCGGAGTCGAACCCGACATTATGATGGTTGGCAAAGGGCTGACCGGCGGCTATATGACGCTGAGCGCCGTGCTCACCACCAAGGAGGTGGCCGATACTATTTCGCGCGGCGAGGCCGGAGTGATGATGCACGGCCCTACGTTTATGGCCAATCCGCTGGCTTGCGCGGTGGCTTTGGAATCGCTCACCATGCTGCAGGAGCAGGAAATGGCGCCGCGCATCGCTCATATCGAAAGCGAGTTGCGCCGGCTGCTGGCTCCGGCCGAGGCGTTTGCCGGCGTGGCCGATGTTCGTGTGCTCGGCGCTATCGGAGTGGTTGAAATGAAGGAGCCGGTCAATGTCGGTGAGTTCCAGAAGGAGTGCGTTGAGCGCGGAATCTGGGTGCGTCCGTTCGGTCGCAACGTCTACGTCATGCCTCCTTATATCATCAGTGATTCCGAGCTCGAAACCCTTTGCACCCAAATGCTTGAAATTATTAAATGAAAGCCTGTGCAGCACAGATTCAAGCCTTGAAGGCGGCGCGGAATTTCCGCACCATACCCGCCGACTCTACTGCCGCCCGGCTCGTTGACCTGAGCGGCAACGACTATCTGGGCATTGCTGCCGATCAATCGCTGAAGGCCGAATTCCTCAATAGCTTTGCCGGAGCCGAAGATTTTCCGGCCCTCTCGGCCTCGGCGTCGCGTCTGCTTGCCGCCGACCAGTCTGAGTTCCGCAAGCTCGAGCAGCTGCTCGCCGACATCTACCGTCGCCCCGTTCTGCTGTTCAATTCCGGCTATCACGCAAATTCCGGCTCTATAGCCGCTTTGGCCAAGGGGCGTACGCTGATTGTTGCCGACAAGCTCGTTCACGCGTCGATTATCGACGGCATGATGCTCTCCAAGGCCGATTTCGAGCGCTTCCGCCATAACGATGTGGCTCATCTGCGCCGCATTCTCGCCAAACGTGCCAAGGATTATGAGCGCGTTCTGATAGTGTGCGAGTCGGTTTATTCCATGGATGGTGATTTCGCGCCGCTCGAGGATATTGTGGCGAGCAAAACCGACAATTCGCTGCTCTACGTCGATGAGGCCCATGCCTTCGGCGTTTGTGGCCCCGGCGGGTTCGGACTGGCTGCCGACATGGCCGGAGTCGACGTTCTGATAGGCACGCTCGGCAAGGCCGCCGGTTCGGTAGGTGCTTTTGCCGCTCTGAGCAGCAACGTTTTGCGCGACTATTTGGTCAACACCGCGCGCTCGCTGATATTCTCGACTGCCTTGCCGCCGCTCAACTGCGCCTGGAGCCGCTTCGTCATCGAGCGGATTCCGGCCATGACCGGTCGCCGCGAGCGCCTCGGCGAGCTTGCCGCGGCGCTGGCTAAAATACTCGGAACCGACCGCGTCAGCCATATCCAGCCTCTCATAACCGGCTCCAGCGAGTCTGCCCTGGCTCTCTCCGATAAACTGCGCGCCGGCGGCTTCAAGGTGCTCCCCATACGCACCCCCACCGTTCCGCCCGGCACCGAGCGGCTGCGCTTCAGCCTGTCGGCCGCATTAACCGTTAACGACTTGCTTCCGCTTGAAACTCTGCTTTCTAAATAAGGAGAACAGCCCGCGGCTGTTGCTGATTTATGCCGGCTGGAGCACCGACGAAAGCGCTTTCGCCTCCGTGCGCTGCCCGGGCTATGACATTGCCGTGGTTTCCGACTATTCCGAGCTTGAACCTTTGCGCATTGCCGGTTATGGCGAAGTGGTTCTGCTGGCATGGTCGCTGGGCGTTCATGCCGCCGAGTTTACCGCCGGCGGGCTCCCGCTGACCCTGACCATTGCCGTTTGCGGCACTCCCGCTCCCGTGAGCGATACCCTCGGCATTCCCGAGGCGATATGGAACGCCACTGCCGAATCGCTCTCCGAAGCCTCTCTGAAAAAATTCCGCCGCCGCATGGGGGCTCCCGACCTTCCCCGGGGCGAGCGATCCATTGAGTCGCTGCAGCGCGAATTGCTCAACTTTCCAACCGAGCCTGTCCCGTTCAGATGGGACCGGGCGGTCATAGCTGCCGACGACCGTATATTCCCTCCCGAGAACCAGCGCAGGGCATGGCAGGGGCGGGCTGAGGTTACGGAAATCTACGGCACACAT
>CAMWSP010000124.1 GCA_947176935.1 uncultured Porphyromonadaceae bacterium
AATTTATTGCCATTGCCGCAAAAAAGAAGCCGGCGCGCGCCCCGGAATCGCCAATAAGACTGGAATTTTTTGGGGAGGGGGCGTGGAAAATCAAGTTTTTTGCGTATCTTTGCCGAATAACCTTAAACCAACCGGTTTTTCAATGAAAAAAGCTCTGACAATCGCAATTTGTGCCGCAACCGTAATGTTTTCTTCCATTCCGGCCTCGGGAGATGAAATCACTCCCACCTATACCCCTACGCCTGAAATACTGGAGGCCCGTCAGGAATTTGCCGACAACGGGTTCGGCATTTTTCTCCATTGGGGCATTTACTCGATGTTTGCCCAGGGAGAGTGGTATCTCAACTCCAATGATATCAGCGCCCAAGAATATGCCAAGGCGGCACGCGCATTCTATCCCGCCGATTTCAATGCCGCCGAATGGGTTAAAACCATCAAGGATTCCGGCGCGAAATACATTACGTTCACCACCCGCCATCATGACGGATTCTCCATGTTCGACACCAATCAGAGCGACTATAATATTGTTGACGCAACGCCCTTTAAACGCGATATACTGAAGGAACTTGCCGATGAATGCCACAAGCAGGGGATAAAGCTCCATCTTTATTATTCCCACATTGACTGGACCCGAGAGGATTACCCCTCCGGCCGCACCGGTCTCCGCACCGGCCGGGACACGACCAAACGCGACTGGCCACACTACTACGATTTCATGAACAACCAGCTCACGGAACTTCTTAGCAACTACGGCGAGATAGGAGCCATTTGGTTCGACGGATGGTGGGACCATGACGCCGATTCCATTCCCTTCGACTGGCAGCTTCCGGAGCAGTATGCGCTCATTCACAGCCTTCAGCCTTCGTGTCTGGTGGGGAACAATCACCATCAGCGACCGTTTGCCGGCGAGGATATTCAGATTTTCGAGCGGGACCTGCCCGGCGAAAACACGGCGGGTCTTTCCGGTCAGGAAATTTCGCGTCTGCCCCTGGAAACCTGCCAGACCATGAACGGTATGTGGGGTTATAAAATCAAGGACCAGAACTATAAACCGACCAACGAGCTTATTCACTATCTGGTCAAGGCGGCCGGCATGGGAGCCAACCTTCTGCTCAACATAGGTCCGCAACCCAATGGCGAGCTTCCCGCAGCCGCACGCGAGCGCCTGCAGGAAATCGGGAAGTGGATGGATAAGCATGGCGAGACAATTTATGCCACTACCGCGGGCGATTTTGAGGCACAGCCGTGGGGCACTTCCACCCGCAAGGGGAACAAACTCTATTTGCATGTGCTTACGCCGAACGGCCCTGAAATAGCAGTTCCCACCACTGCCAAAATCAAGAAAGCCACAACGTTTGACGGCGGCGAGCCCGTTAAATTCACCAAAATTAAAGATGGCGGCATAACGATTTCGCTCCCTGAAATTCCGGAGGGCACGCCGGACTTCATTATAGAACTCGAAACCTCGGCCAAATGACCGCGAGAACTGAAAAGCCGGTTCTTGAAGTCTGCGCCGGCGACATTGAGAGCGTCTATGCGGCCTCGGCGGGCGGAGCGGCAAGAGTTGAACTTTGCTCGGCATTGGGCGAAGGCGGAGTGACACCGTCGGTAGGGTTTATCCGTCAGGCACTCCGGGTGCCGGGGCTGAAAGTGCATGTGCTCATCCGTCCGCGCGGCGGCGATTTCCTCTATACCACCGAGGAGGTCGATGCCATGGTCGAGGATATTCGCGTTTGCCGTGAAGCCGGAGCTGACGGAGTGGTGATTGGCGCGCTGACCCCGACGGGGGACATTGATATGCGGGCTTGTCGCCGCATGATTGATGCCGCCGAAGGGATGAGCGTTACATTCCACCGCGCATTTGACCTTTGCCGGAACCCAGACGAAGCGCTCAATGCAATTATCGAGCTTGGATGCGACCGCATTCTCACCTCCGGCCAGGCGGCCTCCGCACACGAAGGCATCGGGATGCTAAGGCGCCTTTCAGAAAGCGCCGGCAGCCGGGTCATCATTCTTGCCGGCGGCGGAGTTACGCCGGATAATGCCGTTGAGATTCTTGAAAAAACAGGTCTCAATGAGCTTCATGCTTCGGCCAGAGCCACTTTTGCCAGCGCCATGAGCTATTGCAGGCAAGGGGTGAGCATGGGAGCTCCGGGCAGTGATGAATATTCCCGCAAAATCACATCATCAGAGATTGTTGGCCAAATAGTTGAAAAAATCAATAAAATATTCCGATGAACAGACATATAGTTTCCGCAGCAGCCGCATGGATACTTTCATTTGCTGCAGCAGCACAGATTGCCACACCGACAGTTGAAGCCGACTTTGAAAAGCGACAGAGCGAGGTGGCGAATCAGGAGTATTTCCGCGTGTTTAATCGCCCGGACCTCACGCCCGAGCAGCGCGACGCCCTCAAAGTGCTTTATGCCTATATGCCTCTTCCTGACCTTGCCGACTATTCCGGCGAGTATTATCTGGCCAATGTTGACTACGCACTGAAGGCCCGGCGCGAGATGCCTTGGGGCGCAACGGTGCCTGACCGCGAATGGCGCCACTTTGTGCTTCCCGTTCGTGTAAACAACGAGAACCTCGACAGCCACCGAGCGGCCTTTTATGAAGAGCTGAAAGACCGCGTTAAAGGCCTGTCAATGAAGGATGCAATTCTGGAAATCAACCATTGGTGTCATGAAAAGGCAACGTATGAGCCTTCCGACAGCCGCACTCATTCCCCACTGGCCACCGTTTCGTCGGCCATTGGTCGCTGCGGCGAAGAGTCGGTCTTTACGGTCAGCGCACTTCGCGCCATGGGCATTCCGGCCCGCCAGATTTACACTCCGCGCTGGGCACACACAGACGATAACCATGCGTGGGTTGAAGCATATGCCGACGGTGAGTGGTTCTTTCTCGGAGCCTGCGAGCCGGAACCGGTTCTCAATCTCGGTTGGTTCAATGCGCCGGCCTCGCGCGGCATGATGATGACAACCCGAGTTTTCGGCAACTATGACGGCCCGGAAGAGGTGCTTTCGCGTCCGGCCGGCTATACGGAAATCAACGTTACGGTCAACTATGCGCCGGTGGATACAATCCGGGTAAACGTTGTTGGAACCGACGGGAAGCCGGCCGCCAATGCCGAGGTTACATACCGACTCTACAATTACAGCGAATTCTATCCGATAGCTACCAAGAAAGCCGATTCCGACGGCAGCTCTTGGCTCTGCACCGGACTGGGCGATATTCTGGTATGGGCGTCTGATGGCACGAACTTCGGTTTCACCAAAGGCTCGGTGGGTAAGGACCGCGAGGTTACGGTGACGATTGATTGCACGCCGACATTTGCCGGCACGACGGAGTTTGACCTGATTCCGCCGGTTCCGGGTAATAATCCGGTTGATGTGACACCTGAAATGACGGCCCTTAATGAGCAGCGGAAGGCATATGAGGACTCTCTACGCGCTGCCTACACCGCAACGTTCTTCACTCCGGAAAAGGCCGCAACATTGGCCGAAGAACTCGGGATTGACGCCGCGCGGCTCACGCGTGTGCTCACCGATGCCCGCGGGAATCATGGTGTTCTCACTGAATTTCTCGGCTCCACCGAGCCGAGCCGCCGCGAGCTTGCGCTCCGACTGCTTGAGTCGCTTTCGCAAAAAGATCGCAGCGATGTGGGGCTTGCCGTTCTCGCTGACCAGATGCTCACTCCGGATTCCGTTCCGGCCGCGATGGACCCCTATATACTGTCGCCCCGCATCGATGATGAGACTCTTACGCCGTTCCGCTCATATTTCATGTCGGTAATCCCGGCCTCCGACGCCGAAGCCTATCGCGCCAACCCGGCGCTGCTCGTTGAGAAAGTGGCTTCAGAGATTAAAGTTATAGCTGATTGGTATCCGACCAGCGTGCGCATGAGCCCGATGGCGGTCGATGCCGCCAAAGTGACCAACGCCGCCTCGCGCAATATATATTTTGTTGCCGCAGCCCGCAGCTTAGGCATTCCCGCGCGCATTGACCCGGTGACGGGCAAAACCCAGTGGGCCAACGAGAGGGGAGAATGGGTCGACGCCCTGTTTGAGGCAGGCGCTCCCGCCATGGCTTCGGCTTCTGCCGCCGGCACCCTTGCGCTGGATTTCAAAACGACGGGACGCATTGAGGACCCGAAATATTACACCCAATTTTCGCTTTCCAAGATTATTAACGGCAATCCGCAGCAGCTGGGCTACCCCGAAGACGGCACATGGAGTTCGATTTTCCGCAACGGCACAACCCTTGACGCCGGACAGTATATGCTGGTCAGCGGTCAGCGCATGGCCGACGGAGGTGTGCTTGCCCGCACGACGTTCTTTACCGTAGAGCCGGAAATGGCACAGAGGATTCCTCTGGTTATCCGTCAAGACGAGAATCAAGTGCAGGTAATCGGCAGTCTGAACGCCGAAAACCTATATGTAGACCTTGCCTGCGGTACGGAAAAATCGCTTCTCTCAACTACCGGGCGCGGCTATTACATTGTAGGCCTCCTTACTCCCAACCAAGAGCCGACCAATCATGCACTGCGCGATATTGCCGCACTCAACCCCGAGTTTGAGAAATGGGGTCGAAGCATGGTTCTCCTTTTCAACAGCGAACGGGATGCGGCCCGCTTTGATTCATCGCTTTTGCCGGCGCTCCCTTCGACCGCCGTTTATGGCATTGACACTGACGGAAAGATTGCCGCAGAGATTATGGAGTCGCTCCGGCTACAGTCGGGCGATCGCCCTATTTTTATCATCGCCGACACGTTTAACCGCATTGTGTTCGTTTCGCAAGGCTATACAATCGGCCTGGGCGACCGGCTCATCAACACCATCCATCAGCTCAAGGAGTAAAATTGACGGGCAAAAAATTTTCCTGAAAATTATTCCTGAAAAATTTGCGGGGTTCGGAAAAAGTTGGTAACTTTGCGGCGTTGTTAATAATAGATTAAGGCGATTTAGTGTAGTGGCCTAGCACGCCGCCCTCTCACGGCGGAAACCCGGGTTCGAGTCCCGGATTCGCTACACAAGGACTACTCAAAAGGTAGTCCTTTTTTTGTTATATCCCGACGTGCCGCACGCTCGCCCACCGCCGTCGCTGCTGCGTTACGTATGCAACCATATATATATAACAACAAAGAGCGAAATCGAAATGATTTCGCTCTTTGTTATGTTGCCTTGGAAGGATTCGAACCCTCACAGGCGGAACCAGAATCCGACGTGCTACCATTACACCACAAGGCAATTAATTTTTGCAATCGGAGCGGTCAAACTCATTTGCCGTTGTTTCCGTTTTGCGAGTGCAAAGTTATGGATAATTTTTAAAACCGCAAAATTTTCGCGCCACTTTTTGTCAAAGTTTTTCTATAAAAATTTCCGCATATTTTTCAAATATAAATATACCAAGCAACTATATCCAAGCGGGACACTTGCGCGTATCCCTTATTCTGTTCAAAAAAAAGCCCACGACATATGACATTCCGCCAATTTCGTGGGACTCTAAATACTATTTATGAAAGGCTATCAGGGAATCAACTCTTGTTCGGGAGTAGTATCATCCCAATCTTCTACCTCAACATTGGCTATTTTTATAGGATTACCCAAAATAGGCTCACCGGGCTTTGTTGGGTCATTGGGCAGATAGTAGCCGAAGCCATCAGAAAAATCTACTGTATAAATATATTTCTTGCCTGCTTCCCAGTTGATAGCAAGAGGAATCGCAACTCTACCATAGCCGGTACTGAAACGAGATTTTATTTCTTCCTCTGTCCAATTTTTTTCATCCGGATATAATTGCTTCCCATCCTTGATTATTTTAATATTGATGACTAAATAAGCTGACATGTTTGCATTGGATTTGTCTTTTTTTACATCCCACGCCTCCAAATTATCAGGTATAAGCAAATATGGAGTATTATTAAGTATCTGAGATGCTGCTTCGAGTTTTTTACCGAGATCAACGCTATAAGCTCTCATTTTCCCGTCATGATATCTTCGACTCCACTCCAAACCATCTGTCGTTACAGATAATGTTCCAAACCCTGCTGTTCCAGCGATACCAGTATGGGCAGCAGTTACTGAATAACCGTCATTTCTATCGCATTTTGCTTTTATAATTATCTGTGATAAAGCATGCCGGAAACTAAGCTTAACACCTGATTTTTCCGAAGTTTCTTTTGCAGCTGTTGTAGTTGCTATGACAATATCCTTCTGTGCATTTATTTCATTGGGAGAATAGTAA
>CAMWSP010000125.1 GCA_947176935.1 uncultured Porphyromonadaceae bacterium
TTAGTGCGTTTCTATAATATATGACAACCGAAAAGGCTAAAAGTTTATTTTTTTTGCCAAATATTTGCAAAATATGAAATTTCAGTGTAACTTTGCAACCGCTTTAGGGATTATATCCTTGGGCAAACACGATTGTCTTATGGTGTAATGGTAGCACTGGAGTTTTTGGTTCTCCCTGTCGAGGTTCGAATCCTCGTAAGACAACTGATAACGCGCAAAGCCGGTTGGCTTTGCGCGTTACTTTATGTTTTATTACTTATTCTTCAAGAGTCATGTCGCTGAAGCCGCCGGCTTCGAACTCATCGTCATTATAGGAATCGGAGCCATAGAATTCAGCGTCGAACTCTTCAACCTCCTTATTGGCTGCGGCCGCTTTCGACGGCTCTATAATCTCCAGTTCGCTCTCCTGCTTGGGAGCGTTGCCCATAGCGCTTGCAACCAGAGGCTCCATCAGGGTTTTGCCCGGTTCGGCGCTCTTCATTTCCATGTAGAAGGCGCGGTCGTTCATGTAATCAAACGTCAGCATCAAGCGCTGGCCTTCATCTTCGATTTCATCGCTGAGAATCGTGTCCTCCATCAGATATGAATCTTCGGAGGCATCGAGCCCCATATCTTCGAGAGTTATCTCGCGTTCCTTCTCCCATTCGTTGTCGCAAATGAAAAATGAACACATCTGGTTTTTATCGTAGCCTACACTATCGTAGATGGCATTGCGAAGATCCAGAAATGTTGCGTCGGCGTCAATCTGAATATCACGGCGGAAGTTATCTACTTCGTCGGAAACCACACGAAAGTTGTAAATCATATGTCTGTTTTTTGGTTTGAGTTTTAAAGTTTGGTAGATTTAACGGCGCTAAGTTAGCAATAGTTTTTTTGTTTCCAACAAATTTTTGGCAAAAATTTTAAATTTTTTCTTACATTCGTGGATAATGCGTATATTTGCGCTAATCTAAACTCCACTGAAAATGCCTGCCATAATCTCCATAATACTATTATTTGCAGTTGCTTGGGTCGGAACCGCAAGAGCCTCGGCCGAAATTTCCGGCACTCTGCCCGTTGTTTACATCGAAACGGAGAACCAAACGCCGATAACATCCAAAAGTGATTACCTCAACGCAACGTTCAGGCTCGACGCAATGGGAATTGACGGCGTAGAACCGGTTGGCTCCGAATCCGACCCGGTGGCCATGCAGATTCGTGGTCGCGGGCATTCATCCTGGAAAGGAATCAAGAAGCCCTATAAGCTGAAATTCGCTGAGAAAACTTCACTGCTCGATATGCCGAAAAACAAGCACTGGGCTCTGATCAAACCGGTCGAAGGCAATATTGCCGGATTATATCTCGGCAACCTTCTCGACATGGCCTGGACTCCGAGCTTCCGGCCAGTAGAGGTTGTGCTCAACAACGATTATATCGGCCTATATTTGCTGATGGAAACAATCCGAATCGGCAAGAACAGAATCAACATCTATGAGCAGGCCGACAATGAAACCGACCCCGACCTTATTACCGGCGGCTGGGTGGTTGAAGTCGATAATTATTGGGAATCCGCCAGCGTAACCTTTCGGGAGAACGATGACTGGAATATTACCGTCAAGCCCCACTCGCCCGAGAACCTATCGGCAATTCAGCGAAACTGGCTAACAAATGAATTAACCGACATGAATGCCGCCATTTATTCAACCGACAAGCAATCGGCCGAATGGGAGAGCTACCTCGACGTCGAGAGCATGGCCCGCTACTTCATTATTCAGGAAGTCATGGATAACCCCGACGGATTCCACGGCAGCTTTTATCTGCACAAAGACCTTGGCGACGACGCTAAATGGGTGGCCGGCCCCGTATGGGATATGGTCTGCTATTATCGCGAAAAAGAAGACTACACTTTCCGGATGAAAGCGCACTATAACATTACTTCGCACTGGATTGGCGAACTGATTCAATACGGCAGCTTCTGCGCTGCGGTGGATCGGACCTGGAAAGAACTCTACCCCGACAAAATCAACACCGTATTTGACCATATCGACAACACCATCGGACCGCTCACCGATGCATGGACCAACGATTGCGTGCGTTGGGGCGACGATTTGGCGCTATACGGCCCGGAATATCGCATCAATCGTCTCAAAACTTACCTCAGAAGCAACATCGAGTGGTTTAATGCCAACCTGCCCCAAAGCAAAGACCCACTGGCATTGCCGTCCATTTCAACCGAGGCAACAGGTCCGGTCAGAGCCTACACCCTCCAGGGCGTATGCGCAGGCGAATTCCCCGATGAATCAACGGCCATTGAGCGGCTCCCTCGAGGCATATATATTATAAATCAAAAGAAGTACATCAAGAATTAGAATCTCAAAAAAATTGCGTAACTTTGCACATAGAAACATCAACTCATATATCGCATGAAAAAGAAACTCATCATGGCAGCCGTAGCGGTTGCAGGCGCATCTGCGCTCTATGTTTTTGCTAAAGACACTTTACCATCCATGAACCGTCAGAATCCTCTGCTGTCCGACTATCAGACTCAGTATGAAATTCCTCCGTTCGACAAGATTCAGATGTCGGACTATATGCCCGCACTCCGCGAGGCCATCAATCTACAGAAGGCTGAAGTCAAAGCCATAGTTGAAAACCCCGAAACTCCGAACTTTGAGAACACCATTCTCGCTCTCGACAACAGCGGAGAACTGCTCAACCGCGTAGCGCTGCTTTTCTCCGGGCTCGACGAAGCGCTCAACTCTCCCGAAAGCGAAGAAGTTGCCGCCACATTCTATTCCGAAGCTCAAAAGTGGGCCGACGAAATGGCCATGAATCCCGAACTCTTTGCCCGCATTGAAAGCGTTTACAACAACCGCGAAGCAATGAACCTCACCACTCCTCAGCTCCGTCTGGTTGAAAAGACATATAAGAATGCCGTGCGCAACGGTGCTAAACTCTCTGCCACCGATCAGGACTCACTCAAAGCTATAAACTCGCGCCTGACCGACCTCTACCTGAAATTCAACAAAAATCTGCTCGCGGCCACCAATGAGTTCGTTATCAGCATCACCGACACCGCCCGTCTGGCCGGTCTGCCACAGGGCGTAATCGATGCTGCTGCCGAAGCCGCCGCCGAGCGTAACCTGCCCGCCGGCACCTATGCCTTCACCCTCCACGGCCCCAGCCGTCTGCCCGTTCTCCAATATGCCGCCGACCGCGACCTGCGCCGCCAGGTATATGAAGGCTACACCTCGCTGGCATCTTCGGGCAAATACGACAACGGCCCCGTTATCAACGACATTGTAAAGGCCCGTACCGCCAAAGCGCGTCTGCTTGGCTACCCCGATTTCGCCTCCTACTCCACCGCTAACGTAATGGCCAAGACTCCTCAGGCCGCAATGGACCTGCTCAATCAGGTTTGGACCGCCGCTCGCAGCCGTGTGAACGAAGAAGTTGCCGAAATGCAGGCTCTTACTTCTGAAAAGATTATGCCTTGGGACTATTCATACTATGCCGAAAAGCTCCGCCAGCAGAAATATGACCTCGATGAAGACCAGCTGCGCCAGTATTTTGCTGTTGACAGCGTGCTGCAGGGCGTCTTCAAAATGGCCAACACCCTCTATGGCGTGAACTTCACCGAACTCCCCGACGCACCCAAATATCACCCCGAAGTCAAGGTCTACGACGTGACCGATGCCAAGACCGGCGAACACATTGCAGTGTTCATGAATGACTACTTCCCCCGCGCGTCGAAGCGCCAGGGTGCATGGATGAGCGAATTCAAAGGTGAATATGTCGACGAAAACGGCAACCGCGTCGCTCCCATTATCTATAATGTAGGTAACTTCACCCGCCCCACCGCAACCACCCCTGCCCTACTCTCTATCGACGACGTTGAAACCCTGTTCCACGAATTCGGCCACGGCCTCCACGGAATGCTGACCCGCGCTCAATACCGCTCGCAGGCCGGCACCAACGTTGACCGCGACTTCGTTGAGCTCCCCAGCCAGATTCACGAACATTGGGCAGTTGCTCCCGAAATGCTCAAACAGTATGCCCACCACTGGAAAACCGGCGAAGTGATTCCCGACGAACTCATTGCCAAACTCGAGGCTGCCGGCCACCACAATCAGGGCTTCACAACCGGTGAACTCGCCTCTGCCGCCATGCTCGACCTCTATTGGGGTCAGCTCAACCTCGAAGCAGGCGACTCGGTAAATGTTCTTGACTTCGAACGCTCCGTAGCCGAAAAGCTGCAGATGCCCGCCGAGCTGCAGTTCCGCTATCGCTCGCCCTACTTCAAACATGTGTTCGGTTCCGATGGCTACGCATCCGGCTACTACACCTACCTCTGGGCTGAAGTGCTCGACACTGACGGCTTCGAACTGTTTGAAGAGCGCGGCATTTTCGATCCCGAAACCGCCGCATCGTTCAAAAAGAATGTGCTCGAAGCCGGTGGCTCGGAAGACCCGATGATTCTCTATGTGAACTTCCGCGGACGTCAGCCCAACGTTGACGCACTGCTGCGAAACCGCGGCCTTATCTCCAAATAATGAAACTGCTCCACACAAGCGACTGGCACCTTGGCCACGAACTCTACGGCGTTGACCGCCGCGACGAGTTCGCGGCCATGCTGCTGAATATGCGCAGCGTTATTGCGGCGCATAAACCGGATTGCATGATAATTGCCGGCGATGTTTTCGACACATCCATGCCGGCTATCGATGTGCAGACACTCTTGGCAAACGCTTTGGTCGACTTCCACAGCCTGAATCCCGACATGGTGATAATTGTAACATCAGGCAACCATGACTCGGCAAATCGCCATGAAATATTCCGCACGCCCTGGCGCGCACTCAACGTCCACGCCATCGGAAATATTGACTCGCGGAATCCGGCGGCCAATATCGTTGAGATTCCCGGCAAGGGCTATGTTGCTGCAGTTCCGTTCGTGAACGACCGAATGCTACCCGACGACTACTTCCGGCGTCTGATCGATGCCGTGCCCGATGATAACCTCCCGTTGGTTCTAACGGCCCACATGGCAGTTATCGGAGCCGACTTCAACGGCCACAAAACAACCCGGACCGAAACAGCCGAATATGTTGGCAACATCCGCACTGCCGACATCACCCGGTTGGCATCGGGCTACGACTATCTCGCCCTCGGACACATTCATCGCCCGCAGTTCATTCATGGCGGCGGTCACCATCGCGTCCGCTATTCGGGTTCTCCGCTGGCCATAGGATTTGATGAAGCGGCCGCAGCTCATGGTGTCTGCATCGTAACGGTTGACGAACGCGGAGCCGAACCTCAGGTCGAAACCATAGAATTCGCACCTCTGCGCCGTTTGGTCACCCTACCCGACTCTAACAGTTTTCTGAAGTGGGACGACATGCTCGAATTGCTGATAAAGTATCGGCCCAAAGGCCCGGAACTGCTGCGACTCAACGTTTTGGTCGACAAACCGCTTCCCGACAACAGGCGGCAACTGATAGCCGATGCACTGGCCAACACTCAGGCCGTTTGCTGCACAATCAATGCCCGCCGACCGGAATCCGCCGGCAATGAAACCATCCGCATCCGCAGCGTGCGCGAATTTCAAAACGAAGACCCGCTGACAATAGCCTCTGAATACGCCAAATTCGCAGGCACCCCCATGACCGACGAAATGACCGACCTTTTCCGTCAAATCACCCGCGACCTCGAAAATGAAACTGATTAGCCTTTCAATAAACAATATCGCCTCCATTCCTTCGGCATTCATTGATTTCACCGCCGAGCCACTGGCTTCCGCGCCGGTTTATCTGATTTCCGGCAATACGGGAGCAGGCAAATCAACCATACTTGATTCGATATGCCTTGCGCTTTATGCCAACACTCCTCGCCTTCAACGTCTGGCGGAAGCTGGCCATAAGAGCGTAGAAACGGAAGACGGCAATAAATACACCGATTCGCGGGCAATGGCCAGGCTCGATGCAGTGCAGGCATCTGCCGAACTATGTTTCATAGGCAACGACGGCGTCCGATATAAGGCCACCTGGGCAACAGCCCGACCCTACAAGAAAGCCGACAGGCCATTCCGCGCCCACACCCACACTCTGGAATTCACTGTAAACGGCAACACCACGGTACTGGAAAAGGTGGCGCAGGTTCGTGAGCAGGTTGAGCGTGCGGTCGGTCTGGATTTCAAAAAATTCTGCCGCACAACAATGCTGGCACAAGGC
>CAMWSP010000126.1 GCA_947176935.1 uncultured Porphyromonadaceae bacterium
AAAAGAAGCTGGCCAACGAGCGCTTTGTTAGCGGTGCTCCCGCCGCAGTGGTCGACGCCGAACGCCGCAAACAGGCCGACGCCCTGCAGCGCATCGCAACCCTCGAAGCCGCAATCAAGGCTCTCTGATTCTTTATCACATATTGAAATCGACATAGAATCCAAATCTTGCAAAAGATTTGGATTCTTTATTTTTTAACCCATAGACTTGGGCATTCGGAAAAATGTTTCAGACTTCATTCTCGATATAAACGCCGGACTCGCACTGGGCTATACTTCAGGGGTCGACTTCAAGGATTACGAAGGTTTCGACTCGTATAGATGCGAACGCGTGAGATTTGAAATTCCCGTTGGTATCGGACTCGCCTACAAGCATTTCACCTTCGACATGTCGCTGCTATACACTCCACTTTCGGAGTTTGAATATGCCTACTATACCGGAAACTACAGCCACGGCATGTTAGAGCATAAGTACATGGAGCTACACTATAACAACCTACGCCTGTCTATCGGCTACCTGTTCTGATTAAAAACGATTTACGCCTAAACAAGAGAGTACGCCGAACCTGACGCACTCTCTTTTTTATCTAATCATGGAGATTTTTCGGGGATAAAAGTATGACTTTTGTTGACATTTTCGCGAATTATTCTTAACTTTGCAACTTAATTAAAAACTTATTCCACACTCAAACCCGACATCCATGAAAAAGGTAGAAACGCTCCTGGCCGAAAGGCTCCTGAAAGTCAGCGCCATCAAACTTCAACCCGAAAACCCATTTACCTGGGCAAGCGGCTGGAACTCACCAATCTACACCGATAACCGCATAACCCTCTCCTACCCCGAGGTGCGCACGTTTATAAAGGTGGAACTTTGCCGCATAATCAAGGAGCGCTTCCCTCAGGCCGACGCAGTGGCCGGCGTGGCCACCGGCGCCATAGCCCAGGGTGCACTCGTGGCCGACACTCTGGCCATGCCCTACGTTTACGTTCGCTCGGCTCCCAAGGACCACGGCCTGGAAAATCTGATTGAAGGCAATCTGAAACCCGGCCAGAAAGTGGTCGTTGTTGAAGACCTCATTTCCACCGGCGGCAGCTCGCTCAAAGCCGTGCAGGCCATCCGCAACGCCGGCTGCGAGGTTGTTGGCATGGTTGCAATGTTCTCCTATGGTTTCCCCGTAGCCGAAAAGGCCTTCAAGGAAGCCAACGTTGAGCTCGTTACCCTGAGCAACTACAACGCCATGCTCGAAGCAGCCCTGGCCACCAACTATATCCGCGCCGAAGACGTTGAAACCCTCAAGCAGTGGCGCAAGGACCCCTCCGTCTGGACCCCTGCCAAACGCTGAACCGCAAAACCTTGAAGCAATGAGCAAATATTCCGGCAAACCCTATCGCGTCAACAAACCGCGCACACTGCTCTTCGAAGGCCTGAGCAACCTGAGTCAGATTCGCGACCGAATCGACACCATGCCCGCCGACCTGCAGCAGCGCCTCGGAACCGTAAACTTCCCCGACAACGAAACCCTGGCCTTCACGGCTCCCGGAGTCGGCGAAATGAAGTTCCGCATAGTTGAGCGCACCGAGCCTGAAGCAGTGCGCTTCCTGGCCGACACCGGCGTGGTGCCCATCTACGTAACCATCGGCCTGGCCGAAGCCGGCCCGGAGGCCACCGACGTCAGCGCCACTATCGAGGCCGAGATTCCCATGATGCTCCGCCCGCTGATTGGCGGCAAGCTCCAGGAAGCCGCCGACAAGTTCGGCGAAATGTTCGGCCAGCTCAATGCGTAGGATTCTGACCCTATTGATTGTCGCCCTGGCAGCAATGCTGCCGGGGTGTCATTCTATTGAGCTGAAAGACAACATAGTTACCGGCTGGGTCTACATTCCCTTCACCACTCAGGGCGACTGGGAAGTCTATGGCGTCAGCGGCGCCCTGGACTCGCGGCGCTTCATCATGAGCCGCAACGTTCCCGCCGGCTACGCCTACCAGCAGCAGTGCGGCACCGGGCTCGGCGGCGTGCTGCTGGTCACCACGGTTTATGGCGACTACCGGGCCTACGACCTTGCCTGCCCCATTGAGCGCTCGGCATCGGTGCTGGTGGCCATCAATCCCGAAACCAACATGGCCGTGTGCCCCAAATGCAAGTCGGTCTACGACGTGTTCCAGCTCCAGGGCGGCGCCGGCTATCCGATTGAAGGGCAGGCGCTGGCCGAGGGCTATGCCCTGACGCCGTATCGTGTGCTGTTCGGCGCCGACAACCGCTACGCCCTGATTTCACGCTAAAAAAAAGAAACCGCCATGAACTCCACCAACCCAAAAAAAACGCGAGTATTGTTCGTTTGCCTGGGCAACATTTGCCGCAGCCCGGCCGCCGAAGGAATTTTTCGCAGCATTGTTGACGAGCACCGCGCCTCCGACCTCTTCGACATCGACTCGGCCGGCACCGGCAACTACCACATCGGCGAACTCCCCGACCGGCGCATGCGCGTTCACGCGCGCAACCGCGGCATAGAGCTAACCCACCGCTGCCGCCAGGTCGACGTTGAGGACTTCAACGATTTCGACCTGATTATCGGAATGGACGCGTCGAACCTTCAGAACCTCAGGCGCATGGCGCCGTCGGTTGAAGCCGCGCGCAAAATCCGCGCCATGGCGGAATTCTTCTCGCCCGGCGCGCGCTATGACCACGTTCCCGACCCCTACTATGAAGGTTCGGAAGGCTTCGAGCTGGTGCTCGACCTGCTCGACGACGGCTGCCGCAATCTCTTCAACCGATATGGCGGGATTTGAATTCAGCGTTGCCAGGCGTCTGGGCTGGAAGGCCGAAGGGCGCCGCAGGGTGTCGCCCGCAGTCGGAGTGGCGGTTACGGGAGTGGCGCTCTCGGTGGTAGTGATGCTGATTTCCATAGCGGTTATGCTCGGCTTCAAGCGCGAGGTGACCAACCGCATACTCGGCGCCGACGATGCCGTGACCATTATCGGCTACGGCGAGGCATCGGAACCCGTGGCGTTCAATCCGGCCGAGGTGTTGAGCGCCATAGAGCTGCCCGAAGGAGCCGAAATAACCGGCCACACGTCGATTCCGGCAATCCTGAAAACGCCCGACGATTTTCTGGGTCTGGAGCTGCAAAGCACTCAGGCTCCGCAGGTGGCCGACACCTCGCTGGTGCTCTCGGCCGGCTCGGCCGCGCAGCTGAAGCTGGAGCGGGGCGACCGCGTTCCGGCCTACTTCTTCATCAACGACCGGCTGAGAGTACGAATGCTGTCGGTCGACAGCATCTACCGCAGCGGCTTCGGCGAACATGACCTCGCCGTTGGCTACTGCTCGCCCCGGCTCATCGAGCAGCTCCGCGGCATCGGACCGGGCAGCATTTACTCTCTGGGCATAAGCAACATAACTGAAGAGGAGATTGAGCCGCTGGCCTCAGCCATTTACTCGCAACTGCTGCGCGCCCACTATGCGGGCGAACTTACAGCGGCCTACGGCATTTCGACCATCTTGCAGACCGACGGCAACCTGTTTTCGTGGCTCCGCCTGCTCGACACCAACGTTATAGTTATTCTGATTCTTATGGGGCTGGTTGCCGCCTTCACCCTGGTTTCATCGCTGTTTATCATCATTTTGGAGCGGGTGCGCACCATCGGGCTTCTCAAAGCCCTCGGAGCCTCCGACGCTCAGATTCGCCGCATTTTCATGCTCATGGCCGAACGCCTGGTTTTGCGCGGTCTGGCAATCGGAAATCTGCTGGCGCTGCTGCTCATCGGGCTGCAGGCGTGGACCCACGTTTTGCCGCTCGACCCGGTGAACTACTATGTTGACTTCGTGCCCGTCAGGCTCACTTTGGGCAGCGTTGTTTGGCTCAACGCGGGCGTGCTGGCTCTGAGCTGGCTGGTTCTGATGCTCCCGGCAATCATAATTTCGCGCATTTCGCCCGCCACCACCATGCGCTACGAATAAAAAAGGAGCCTGCCGTTGGGTGGGCAGGCTCCGGGTGGGTCAGTCGGTTTCGGATGTTCGGGTTTTGGCTTTGCGTTTGTTTTTGGTTGCGGCCGACGAGGTATCCTTTTCCTCGCGCAGGTCAATTTCCTGCTTGTCGGGGCCTATGACCTTATATTGCAGGTAGGCCAGCGACTGGTCGGCAACGATTTTGAATTTGCCTCCGAACTCTTTGCGCCAGCGGCGATAAATAGAGTTGAAAAGACCTTTCTTGATATAGGCGTCAACGAAGGGATGAACGTAGACTATGAAGTCCGATTTGCCCAGGTCGTTGATGCAATAGTCGAGTTTGGAGTGCAGGGTGTCGGTGAAGAGCAGCGAGGATTCAACCGTTCCTTTGCCGCCGCATGAGGGGCACTGCTCGGAGGTTTCGATTTCCAGATCGGGGCGCACGCGCTGGCGGGTTATCTGCATCAGGCCGAATTTGCTCAGCGGCAGAATGTTGTGGCGGGCGCGGTCGGTCGACATCAGTTCGCGCATGTGGTCATAGAGCTTCTGGCGGTTTTCGGGCAGAGCCATGTCGATGAAGTCAATAACGATGATGCCGCCCATGTCGCGCAGGCGGAGCTGGCGGGCAATTTCGTCGGCGGCGCGCAGGTTGACTTCCAGCGCGTTGCTCTCCTGGTCGGCGGTTGCGCGCGAGCGGTTGCCGGAGTTCACGTCGATAACGTGGAGCGCTTCGGTATGCTCGATGATGATATAGGCGCCGGAGCGGAAGCTCACAGTTTTGCCAAACGAGGTTTTGATCTGGCGCGTGATGCCGAAGGAGTCGAAAATCGGCTCTTCCTTGGTGTAGAGCTTAACGATGTCGGCCTTTTCAGGGGCGATAAGGTTAACGTAGTTGAGCAGCTGGCGGTGAACTTCGGGGTCGTTGACATAGATGGCCTCGAAGGTTTCGGGCGAGAACACATCGCGGAGAACGCCCACCGAGCGGCCGGCTTCTTCATAAACCGCGGCCGGGGCAGCGTCGGCATTCTTGCGGGCGTTTTCGAGCGTTTCGGTCCAGCGGCGCGCCAGTTCGCGCATTTCGTGGTTCAGTTCGGCCACTTTCTTGCCTTCGGCCGAGGTGCGGATAATCACTCCGAAGTTTTCGGGCTTGATGGCCTCAACTACTTTTTTGAGGCGCTGCTTTTCGGCGGAGCTGCTGATTTTGGTGCTCACGGAGATTTTATTGCCGAAGGGAACGAGCACCATGTTGCGCCCTGTAAAGGATATTTCAGTGGTCAGGCGCGGACCTTTTGACGATATCGGCTCCTTGACTATCTGCACCAGCAGGCGCTGGCCCGGCTGAAGGAGGTCGGTAATGGAGCCGTGTTTGTCGATTTCCGGCTGGGGTTTGAGTTGCGAGGTGTCGGGCAGGCGCTTCTTGGGGTCGAGCGCATCGTTGACCTCGCTTATATAGGATGCAAAGCCGGGACCGAGATCCAGATAATGGAGAAAGGCGTCTTTCTCATAACCGACATTGACGAAAGCGGCATTCAGTCCGGGCATCAGCTTTTTCACTTTGGCCAGATAGATGTCGCCGACGGCATAGCTCACGCTGCGCGACTCCTTCTGGAGCGAAACGAGGCGAGAGTCCTCCAGAAGGGCAATCGACACGTCGTTTGCGGCAACGTCAACAATCAGTTCGCTTTTCATCGGTTTTGGATCGGGTGGGTAAGTTAAAAAATAAAAAAATAGATAAACTTTTGGGCGGCGGGCAAAGAACCTTTCTTTCACCCCGTACCCAAAAGTTTCTCTATATCATAAACACTTCGTCGGTAGAAAAAGATTATTTCTTCTTATGACGATTCTTGCGCAGACGCTTTTTGCGCTTATGCGTGGCCATCTTGTGGCCTTTGCGTTTCTTTCCGCTGGGCATAGTAATTAAAGGGTTAAATAAATGAGTGGATAAATGATATGAATTATTTTTTCACTTCTTCCACGAACGACTTGCTGGGCTTGAAGGCCGGGATTTTGTGTTCGGGGATGATGATGGTGGTGTTCTTGGAGATATTGCGGGCGGTCTTTTCCGAGCGGGTCTTGATGATGAAGCTACCGAAGCCACGGAGGTAAACGTTTTCGCCGTTGATGAGCGAATCTTTTACTACTTCCATAAACTTTTCAACGGTTACGAGTACGTTCGCACGATCGA
>CAMWSP010000127.1 GCA_947176935.1 uncultured Porphyromonadaceae bacterium
CTTCGACGGAGGCGGTGAAGTTATAGTCGAGGATGTCGGGGAAATATTCGGCCAGGAAGTCGTTGACAACGGTGCCGGTATCGGTCGGAATCAGTTTGCCGCGGTCGCCGCCGGAGTTTTCGGTTTCGGTGGTGGCGGTGATTTTGCCGTTGGCGGGGTTGAGGGTGAGAACCGCGAAGCTGGTTTTTTCGGCCGGTGTTTCGCCGCGGGTAACGTATTCGCGTTGCTGGATGGTTGAAATGGTCGGCGCGTAGGTCGACGGGCGGCCGATTCCGAGCTCTTCCATTTTCTTAATCATGGTGGCTTCGGAGTAGCGCACGGGGTGGGTTGTTCGGCGCTCGGTGGCCGTTATTCCGGCCGGAGCGAGGTTGTCGCCGTTGGCAATGGCGGGCAGGAAGGAGTCGGCGCCGGAGTTTGCCGCCTGGTCGTCGGATTCTTCTTGGTAAACGCGGCGGTAACCGTCGAAGCGGATAACGTCGCCCTGGGCCGAGAAGTGTTCCGGCCGGTCGGAGATTTCAATGTCAACGGTGGTGCGGTCCATTTCCATATCGGCCATCTGCGAGGCGATTGCGCGCTCGCGAATCAGGCGATAGAGCTTTTGCTCGCGGTCGCTGCCGTCTATGTTTTCTTTGTCGATATAGGTGGGGCGGATGGCTTCGTGGGCCTCCTGGGCACCCTTGGATGAGGTGTGGTAGTGGCGCACTTTCAGGTATTCCGGGCCGAACTTCTCGGTGACGGTTTGGCTGATTGCGCGTATGGCGAATTCCGAGAGGTTGAGCGAGTCGGTTCGCATGTAGGTTATATGGCCAGACTCATAAAGGTCCTGGGCAATGCGCATTGTCAGCGTTACGGGGAATCCGAGCTTGCGCGATGCTTCCTGCTGGAGAGTGGAGGTTGTGAACGGCGGAGCGGGCGAGCGCTTTACCGGCTTGGTTTCAACGCGTGCCACCTTGAACGACGCTCCGGCGCAGGCCGTCAGGAACTCTTCGGCGCTGTTGCGGTTTTCCAGGCGGCGGCTGAGTGCGGCGTTGAAGCGTTCGCCGGCGGGAGTGGTGAACGCGGCGTTTACGCGCCAGTATTCTTCGGGAACGAAGTCGCGGATTTCCTTTTCGCGGTCAACAATGAGGCGCACAACCGCGCTCTGAACGCGTCCGGCCGAGAGTGCTGGCTTGATTTTGCGCCAAAGAACCGGACTCAGCTCGAAGCCAACAATGCGGTCCAGAACGCGGCGCGCCTGCTGGGCATTGACGAGGTTGAGGTCGATTGAACGCGGATTCTTTATGGCGTTGAGAATGGCATCTTTGGTGATTTCGTGGAAAACGATGCGGCGGGTCTTTTCGGGTTTGAGGCCCAGAACTTCATAGAGGTGCCAGGCAATGGCTTCTCCTTCGCGGTCTTCATCGGACGCGAGCCAAACCATGTCGGCCTTCTTGGCGGCGGCCTTCAGCTGGCGCACCTGCTCTTTTTTGTCGTCGGGAATCTCATAGTTGGGAGTGAAGTCGCGCAGACCGGTTCCTGACGTTTCGGAAAAACTTTTTTTTGCCAGATCGCGGATGTGGCCGCGGCTGGAAAGCACCTGATAATCGGGTCCGAGGAATTTTTCAATGGTTTTGGCCTTGGCCGGGGATTCTACGATTACGAGATTTTTGGGCATTATATTAAATTGTGCGTTGCTGAAGTGTTAGGGGTTGTTATGCGGGGTGCAAAGTTAAGCATAATTTTCGGAGGGTCAAAACTCCAGGCCGATATTGTCGACCCACAGCTCCATGCCGAGCTGGCCTTCGTAGGCCACGCCGCTGCCGGCCGAGCACATCACTATCATGTGGGTGGGCGTGGCGTCGGCGCTGTCCCAGCCCTCTTCCTGAACCGGCACGAGCTTGCCTTTGGAGTTGCGGGCATAGTAGGCGCGTTCGCCGTTGAGCAGACCCATGTAGTTGCGATAGCCGGGCTGGGTTGAGGCGTCGCCGTAGGTGACCGGAATCCGGTGGCCCTTTATCCAGTCGCGGTTGCCGGTGAAGCGCTGGCGGCCGGTGCCCACGCGCTTGGCGTGGATATTGCCGTCGGCGTCCTCCCAGCGGCGCTGGAGGTAAATGAAAATGTCGGCGCTGTCCTTGCCCTTATAGGTTTTCTTGGAGCCGGTGGTGGCATGGGTTATGACGCCGGTTCCGGGGTCAACCACTTTCATGTCGAGCACCAGCGCTTTAGGGCGTTTGGTAAACGGTATGCCCATTTCAAACTTGCTGTAGGGGCTCGAAGTGTTGGTGATGGGTTCTTCCATCTGGCCCAGGAAAATCGAGCCGCTGACCAGCACTTCGATGTTGACCAGACCGAGCACCTTGCAGCTTTCAAGGCGCGTTGTCAGGCGCGCGCACTTGCCGTTGCCCGAATGGTCGCCCGGAAACACAGCGTTCGAGGTCTTGACTATACAGGCCACTTTGGCGTAGACGTTGCTGGTGGCCCAGGGTGAGCCACCTTGATTCTTATAGGCTATGGCGCCGTCGATGGTCTTGGTCGGGGCTATTTCATAGACCTGCTTGGTGTTGCCTCCAATAAGCGATGATTCCTTGATATTGCGGGTGACCCACTGGTTCATGTTGCCGAAGGGCAGCAGCTGGACCTCGCCGAACGCCGGTGCGGTCGTTGCGGCGAATATGGTTGTCAGAATCAAAAGTTTCTTCATAATCAATACTGTTTGTTCAAGAAGCCCAAGTATAGTAGTCTTTGCGGTTATGGCGCGAGCGCAGGCGGTGGATTGCGTTGGTCAGCGGCCGGCGGAGCATCATTGGGAATACTCCGGTTAGCGCCGGACGGCAGCGCAGGGCCTTGAGCGTTTTGCGCCAGGTCAGGGAAAGGATAATTACCGAGGCCAGCAGCAGGGCGCCGGTCCAGGCGGCGATTACCCAGTCGCCGGCCTTGCTGCCCAGTGTTATGGCTGCGGCCGAGGCGAGCAGCAGAATCCAGGCCGCGGCGCTGCTCAGGCCGAAAAATAGTCTCGGGGCGGCCAGCGACCGCCCGCTGAACATGCGCGCGGGGCGCCCCTGGCGGAACTCGCGGCGCGAGGTGGGGTGGGAGTAGCGCACCGCGGCCTGCGCGGCACACACCACCCGGGTGTTGTCGCCGCCGGCTATTTTGGAAATGAAAATATCGTCGTCGCCGTCGCGCAGATTCAGCGCACCGCCCATGCCGCCCACGCGGAAAAACGCATCGGTGCGGAATGCCATGTTGGCGCGGTGGGCGCGCCAGGGTTTGCCGCGCATGGCCGACGAGAGCCATATGGCGGCATCGTGGCCGTGGGTAAACGACCGGTAGCGGCGGCCGACGCCGGTGTCGAACTTGGTGGCCGGTAAGGCGCTGCCTATAACCACTTCGGTCTGCGGGTCGGCAAACGGCTCAGCCATGCGGGTTAGCCATTGCGTTGAATAAAGTCGCGACTCCTCGGTCAGGGCAATCACCACCGGATAGGTGGCGGCCTTCACCCCGAGGGTCAGCGCCAACTTGCGGCGGCTGACGTTATGGAGATTTGCCGGAATGAAGGTTATGCGCAGGTTGGACCGGTGTTCGAGATGCTTGATGCGGGTAACCACATCCTTGATGTCGTCGCTCTTGCCGTCGTTGACCACTATAACCTCGAAATCCGAGGCGAATTCCTGGTCGAAAATCTTGTGGATGAGCGACTCAAGCGCTTCGGCATGGTCGCCGGCGGCTATCACCACCGACACCGGCGGTGCTTCCGGTTTCGGCGCGGGGTTAAACGGACGGGCGGTTTGCCGGCGGATTTCAGCCCCGACGGCGGCTATGCGGGCGCGATAGGCGGTGAGCAGCCAGATGGCGGCCACGAGCGCCAGAGCGCCGCAGCTCCAGGCCGCAATTTCAATCGGCGTCAGAATCAGTTCGCTGGTCATTTCTTGGGTTTGGTTCCTTCGTCGGGAAACTTGTTGGGGAACGTGAGTTTCAGGCGCGGGTGGGTCATGGCGTAATAAACGCACAGGATTCCCGCCAATATAAACGGAACGCTCAGGAGCTGCCCCATGTTCAGGGTCATGGCGCGTTCGAATTCCTCCTGCGGGTTCTTTACGAACTCAATGAGCAGTCGCGGCAGGAATATGCCGATGAGGAACACTCCGAAAATCAGCCCCGGGCGCTCCTGGGCATTCTTTTTCCAATACATCCACATCAGCAGCACGAACAGCTCCAGATAGCAGGCCGCTTCATAAATCTGGGTCGGGTGGCAGGCAGAGTCGGTCGGGGCATAGAGCGTTTGCCATTCGCGGCTGAGCGGATACTTGAAACCCCAGGGCAGGGTGGTCGCGGTACCAAAAATCTCGGAATTGAACAAGTTTCCGAGGCGAATTAGACATCCAACGAGCGCTATTGCTACCACAAGACGGTCGAATGTCCACATTGGTGAACGCTTGGTTACCAGCTTGGAATATAGGAAAATAGCTATGATGATGGCTATTGTGCCGCCATGGCTGGCGAGACCCCCTTCCCAGAAGGCTATGATTTTGGCGGGGTGGGCACTATAATAGTCCCATTCATAGAAGAATACGTGGCCCAGGCGCGCGCCCACTATGGTGGCCACCGCAACGTAAATCAGCAGCGTTGGCAGCCAGCTTTCCGGGGCGCCTTCGTGGCGAAACATGTGCCACACAATGCGATAGCCGATAATGAAGCCGATCAGAAACATCAGCCCGTACCAGCGAACGGCAATCGGCCCCACCGTGAGTCCGTCGGGGCTGTTGGCCTTGATGGTGAGCAAAAAGCCCACGATGCCGGCAATAATGGCGCCGCTCCAGTCTTTCTCTTTGCGCCGGCGGTCGAGAACGCGGTCTATGATGAACCAGACAACGCACAGCAAAACGCCGATAACCAGCATTTTGGGCGTCAGGTGAAGACTGTCGACCTTGAAAATCTCAGGCCTGACATTCCACGTAATGAATCCGAGTGTCATACGAAAAAATCAAAGTTTTGTGGCCGCAAATCTACAAAAATCCCTCCAAACCACCAAAGAACACACCTTAATACAAAAAAATTTCGTAACTTTGCACTGATGAATCAGGTTACTCAGGCAGACATCAAGGCCGCCATGCAGCGGCTTGGCATCGTCGGCACTTCGCCGGCGCTGCTCGAGGCTGTGGGCCGCGCGTTGCGCGTGGCTCCGATTGATTTGTCGGTGCTGGTTATAGGTGAAAGCGGCTCCGGCAAAGAGTTCTTTCCGAAGCTGATTCATTCCTATGGCGCGCGGAAGCATGCCCCGTATATCGCCGTGAACTGCGGCGCCATTCCCGAAGGCACCATCGACTCCGAGCTGTTCGGCCATGAAAAAGGCGCGTTTACCGGCGCCGTGGCCTCGCGCAAAGGCTATTTTGAGGAGGCCGACGGCGGCACTATTTTCCTCGACGAAGTGGCCGAACTGCCGCTGACCACTCAGGCGCGCCTGCTGCGAGTGCTCGAAAGCGGCGAATTCATCAAGGTCGGCTCCTCGACGGTGCAGAAAACCAACATCCGCATCGTGGCCGCCACAAACGTTGATATGGCCAAGGCGGTTGCCGAAGGGCGCTTCCGCGAAGATTTGTTCTATAGGCTCTCAACAGTGCAGATCAACGTTCCGCCGCTGCGCGACCGCGGCAACGACATCATTCTGCTGGCGCGCAAGTTTGCCGCCGATTTCGCCGAGAAATATTCCACTCCAGAGCTGGAACTGACTGACTCGGCGCGCTCGCTGCTGCTGGCCTACCGCTGGCCGGGCAACGTGAGGCAGCTGAAAAACGTTGTTGAGCAGCTGGCTCTCTTCGAGGCCGACGAGCCGATTGATCGCGAGCGTCTGCAGGCCTATCTGCCCGATGCGGTCTATGCGCCCGCGCTGGCCGCTCCGATGACTTCCGCCGGCGATGCCTACTCGCGCGAGCGCGACATGCTTTTCAATCTGATTTTCTCGCTCCGCTCCGAGGTCGACGAGCTGCGTGCCCGACTTGGCGAACCGATGCCGGCTGCCTCGAAGGAAACCCCTCTGCTGCCTCATTTCGCCGAAAGCCGCCCCGCTGCCGCCGAGGCGCCC
>CAMWSP010000128.1 GCA_947176935.1 uncultured Porphyromonadaceae bacterium
ATTGCGGGATTCCATTTGCGTTTGAGGTGGCCGAAGTGACAGCCGGCTTCGAGCATCTGCTCAAAAGAGGGAGTTGACATAGTTTTTTTAGTTTTTTTGTTTTGTTTACGTTCTTGGGGTTGACAATCCCGGCGTAGGGCATCGGGCGCCATCGCCGGGATTTAGATGCTAAACAGGTCCGATTAACGCTTGGAGAACTGGAAGCGTTTGCGGGCTTTGGGCTGACCGGGCTTTTTGCGTTCAACCGAGCGGGGGTCGCGGGTCATGAAGCCTTCGGCGCGGAGAGCGGGCTTATCTTCGGGGTTAACTTTAACCAGAGCGCGGGCGATTGCCAGACGCAGGGCTTCGGCCTGGCCTTTGTAGCCGCCGCCGTCGAGGTTAACCTGAATGTCGTATTTTTCAGCAACGCCCAGGGTGAGCAGCGGCTGCTTAACGATGTATTGCAGAATTTCGCTGGGGAAGTAAGCTTCCAGGGGGCGGTGGTTGATGGTGATGTTGCCGTTACCTTCTTTGAGGATTACGCGGGCAATGGCGGCCTTGCGGCGACCAACGGTGTTGAAATTTTCCATAAGTTGCTGCTAAGGCTTATTTTTTAATGAGTTTGGAAAGGTCGAGAACTTCGGGCTCCTGAGCCTGGTGGGGATGTTCGGGGCCGTTGTAAACGTGCATGTTGTTGATGATTTTGCGGCCGAGACGGTTCTTGGGGAGCATGCCTTTGAGAACGCGGTTGAACAGGGGGTGTTCGCCGGCTTTGAGGTGTTTGTTGAAGCTCTTTTTCATGAGTACTTCGGGGGTCAGTTCTTTCTGGCCGCCGGGATAGCCGGAGAAGGTGTAGTAGATGTGGTCGGTCATCTTTTTGCCGGTCAGAATGACTTTGTCGGCGTTTACGATGATTACGTTGTCGCCGCATTCAACGTTGGGCGAGTAGCAGGGTTTGTTTTTACCCATGAGAATTTTGGCAACTTCGGAGCAGAGGCGACCGAGGTGAAGGCCGGTAGCGTCAATCACGTACCACTTGTGATCGATGCTCTGGGCATTGGGGGAGAGGGTTCTGTAGCTAAGTGAATCCACGATTTATACGTTTAATTATCAGTTGTTTACTGTGGGCTCCTTGCGGTTGCGCGACTTGGCCAAAAGTGCGTTTGGGCGGTGTTCCCGTTGATTGGTTTGGATAAAATCGGTGCGCAAAGTTACGCATTTTCCCGGAAATGACAAAAACTTCCCGCAATTTTTTTTGCGGGAAGTTTTTTATCAGGGTTTCAGGGGAGGGAATCAGGCGAGGAAGCCGAGGAGCACGCCGGCGGCTACAGCGGAGCCGATTACGCCGGCCACGTTCGGGCCCATGGCGTGCATGAGCAGGTAGTTGCTCGGGTCGTATTCGAGGCCGAGGTTGTTGGAGATGCGGGCCGACATGGGCACGGCGCTGACGCCGGCATTGCCGATGAGGGGGTTGATTTTTTTGTCGGCGGGGAGGATAAGGTTGAAAATCTTAACGAAGAGCACGCCCGAGGTCGATGCGATGATGAAGGCCATGAAGCCGAGGGCAAAGATGCCGATGGTTTCAACGTTGAGGAACTGCGAGGCCTGGGTGGAGGCGCCAACTGTCATGCCGAGCAGAATGGTGACGATGTCGGTCAGGGCGTTGGAGGCGGTTTTGGCCAGACGGTCGGTTACGCCGCATTCGCGCAGCAGGTTGCCGAAGAAGAGCATGCCGAGCAGGGGCAGGGCGGTGGGCACCACGAAGCAGGTGAGCAGCAGGCCGACGATGGGGAAGATGATTTTTTCGTTCTGCGACACCTTGCGAGCGGGTTTCATGCGGATGAGGCGCTCTTTTTTGGTGGTGAGCAGGCGCATGATGGGCGGCTGGATAACGGGCACCAGGGCCATATAGGAGTAGGCGCTGACCGCTATGGCTCCCATGAGGTTGGGGGCGAGCTTCGACGACAGGAAGATGGCGGTGGGGCCGTCGGCGCCGCCGATAATGGCGATGGCGCCGGCCTGGTCGGGGGCGAAGCCGAGCAGCAGGGCAACGATGTAGGCGCCGAATATGCCGAACTGGGCGGCGGCGCCGATGAGCATCAGTTTGGGGTTGGCAATCAGGGCGGTGAAGTCGGTCATGGCACCGATTCCGAGGAAAATCAGGGGCGGATACCAGCCGGCGTTGACGCCGTTGTAGAGAATGTTGAGCACGGAGCCTTCTTCATAGATGCCGATTTCGAGGCCGGCATGGGTGTCGAAGGGGATGTTGCCGATGAGCATGCCGAAACCGATGGGCACCAGCAGCATGGGCTCGAAGTTCTTTTTGATGGCCAGGGTGATGAAGAAGATGCCAATAAGAATCATCAGCAGGTTCTCCCAGCTGCAGTTGGCAAAACCGGTCAGGTGCCAGAACTGCTCTATGTTGCCGATAAGAAATTCCGAGAGGTTCATTTCTGTTCAGATGTGTGTGGGCGTGAGTGGGATTATGCGAGGGTTACGAGGGTGTCGCCTTCGAGCACTGAGTCGCCTTGCTTAACGTTGATTGCAACAACTTTGCCGGCGCGGGGTGCGGGAATGGCGTTTTCCATTTTCATTGCTTCGAGAATGAGAATGGTGTCGGAGGCGTTGACAGTGTCGCCGATCTTAACGTTGATTGAGAGCACGGTGCCGGGCAGGGGGGCTACTACGGCGCCGGAACCGCCGGCGGCGGGAGCGGCTGCAGGGGCAGCAGCGGGAGCTGCGGCGGGAGCTGCGGCGGGGGTGGCTACTGCTGCGGGGGCTGCTGAGGGCAGCTGAACGGTGTAGTCAACGCCGTTAACGTTGACAGTTGCTTGTGTTCCTTCGATGGCAATGATGTTTACGGCGTATTCTTTGCCGTTGATTGTGTAGTTATAGGAGGCCATTTTGGTTTATTGGTTTAGTATATATAAATAGGAGTGGTTATCGGCGGGGAAGTTCGCGCATGATTTTGGCGTTCCAGGCCGAGTTGGGGTTGGGGTTGACGGTTATGCGGGCGTTGCCGACTCCGGCGTTGAGGTGGGAGTGGAGAGCCAGGGCTATGGCTGCGGCAACTGCGGCATCGTCGGCGTTGGCGGCCTGAGCGGCGGCTTGGGCCTCGGCGGCTTCGGCTTTAGCTTTGGCTGCGGCGCGGGCCGAGCGGGCGCTGATGTTGCTGATGAGCATGAAGCAGAGGCAGAGAACGAGCAGGGCGCCGAAAACGATGCTCATGGCCATGACTGCCATGGCGAAGCCATCGGGGTCCATGGTTTCGAAGCTCTTGATTTTCATGTTGGGGCCTTTGACGTCGTTGAGCGAGCCGGGAGTGGTTTTGTTGAGCGGGCGCACTGTCCAGTCGTCGGCGCCGTCGGGAGTGCGGGCGTAGCTCTGGTCGGCGGCGAGCGAGGCGGGGATGGTTACGGAGTCAATCAGGTTAATGCCGTCGGCGTCGTAGATGGCAATGAAGTTGTCCTGACCGGGAGTGAGGGTGAAGTTCAGGTGCAGGGGGCCTTCGTTGTCGTGGCCGTCGGCAAAGAAGAGCAGCTGCTGGCCTTTGCCGATGCGGGTTTTGGCGTCGCCGCGCGGAACGTAGTACTTGGTGGGGTTCTGAGGGTCGTCGGTTAGATAAACCGAGCTGATTTCCACCGGGGCATGGGTCGGGTTGACGAGCTCGATCCATGCCGAGCGCCGGCCGAATTCATCAACGATGCTGGAGTCGTTGGCCACCATCACTTCGTTGATGCGGAGGCTTTTGCGCCCCTGGGCCGCTGCGTCGGGGGCGAAGGCGGCGGTCAGGGCGCAAAGGGCGCATATGATAATTGATTTTGCGTTGGCTTTCATCGGGGAGCTTACAGGGGGATGTTGCCGTGCTTTTTGGCAGGGTTCTGAACGCGTTTGGTCGAGAGGGTTTCCAGAGCGCGGATAATGCGGAAGCGGGTTGTGGAGGGCTCGATAACGTCGTCGATGTAGCCATATTTGGCGGCGTTGTAGGGGTTGCAGAAGAGTTTGTTGTATTCGGCTTCTTTTTCGGCCAGAACGGCTTTGGGGTCTTCGGCAGCTTTGGCTTCCTTGGCGTAGAGGACTTCAACGGCGCCCGCACCGCCCATAACGGCGATTTCGGCCGAGGGCCAAGCGTAGTTGATGTCGCCGCGGAGCTGTTTGCATGACATTACGATGTGGGAGCCGCCATAGCTCTTGCGCAGGGTGATGGTGACTTTGGGCACGGTGGCTTCGCCGTAGGCGTAGAGCAGCTTGGCGCCGTGGAGAATAACGCCGTTGTATTCCTGGCCGGTGCCGGGCAGGAAGCCGGGAACGTCTACGAGCGAAACGATGGGAATGTTGAAGGCGTCGCAGAAGCGAACAAAGCGTGCGGCCTTGCGCGAGGCGTTGGAGTCGAGCACGCCGGCCAGATATTTGGGCTGGTTGGCAACGATGCCCACTGCCTTGCCGTTGAAGCGGGCAAAGCCGATAATGATGTTGCGGGCGTAGTTGCGCTGGATTTCAAGGAATTCGCCGTTGTCGACCAGTGCGCCGATAATCTGATACATGTCGTAGGCCTTGTTGGCTGATTCGGGAATCACTTCGTTCAGGGCCGGGTCGATGCGGTCAGCGGGGTCGGTGCAGGCAACGCGCGGAGTTTCTTCCAGGTTGTTCTGGGGAATGTAGGAGAGCAGCTGCTTGATGATGCGGATGGCGTCTTCGCCGTTTTCGGCAGCGAAGTGGCAAACGCCGCTCTTGGTGGAGTGAACGGTGGCGCCGCCGAGGGCTTCCTGGGTAACGTCTTCGCCGGTAACGGTCTTAACCACTTTGGGGCCGGTGAGGAACATGTAGCTGATGCCTTTGGCCATGATGGTGAAGTCGGTGAGCGCGGGGGAGTAAACGGCGCCGCCGGCGCAGGGGCCGAGAATGGCCGAAATCTGGGGAATTACGCCTGAGGCCAGAATGTTGCGCTGGAAAATTTCAGCGTAGCCGGCCAGGGCGTTGATGCCTTCCTGAATGCGTGCGCCGCCGGAGTCGTTGAGGCCGATAACGGGGGCGCCCATGCGCATTGCCATATCCATTACCTTGCAGATTTTCAGCGCCATGGTTTCAGACAGCGAGCCGCCGAAAACAGTGAAGTCCTGGGCGAAAACGTAGACCAGACGGCCGCCAACGGTGCCGCAGCCGGTAACCACGCCGTCGCCGGCATAGGATTTCTTTTCCTGGCCGAAGTTTGTGCAGCGGTGGCGCACAAAGGTGTCGAATTCTTCAAACGAGCCTTCGTCGAGCAGTTGGTCAATGCGTTCGCGTGCGGTGAATTTGCCGCGTTCGTGTTGTTTGTCGATGGCCTTCTGGCCGCCGCCCAGATGGGCTTCTTCGCGCAGTTTTATCAGTTCCTGCACTTTTTCGAGTTGAGTACTCATAGGGTGGGGTATCTTGGTGTCGGTTATGGTAATTACGGATTATTTGGGCTGCTCGCAGAGTTCAATCAGGGTGCCGCAGGTGCTCTTGGGGTGGAGGAAGGCAATGTCGAGGCCTTCGGCGCCTTTGCGGGGGGCTTTGTCGATAACTCGGCCACCTTTTTCCTGAACTTCATTCAGGGCGTTCTGCACGCCGTCGGTGATGTTGAGGGCAATGTGCTGAATGCCGCCGCGGCCGCCGTTGTTGGCAATAAACTTGCTGATGGCGCTATCTTCGGCCGTGCCTTCGAGCAGTTCGAGCTTGGTCTGGCCGATGCGGAAGAATGCGGTGCGCACTTTCTGGTCGGCTACTTCTTCAATAGCAAAGCATTTGATGCCGAGCATGTTTTCGTAGAAGGGAATGGCCTCGTCGAGCGAGGGAACGGCAATGCCGATGTGTTCGATATGGGAGATTTCCATAAGTGATATGTTTTGGTTATTGAATATTTTGGGGACAAATTTACAAAAAAAATCTCCAATTATCAAATTGATTTTATTTTAGGCCCCTCTCCTGCCGCCTGGGAGCGAGGGCGTCCCGCCCTCTGGCCGCGTGTGAGGATGTTGGCTTGGGAGCGGGGGCGTCCCGCCCTTGACCGGCTTGATGGGGCTGGGAGCGTTGCCCTCCCTTGAGGGGAGGGTTGGGT
>CAMWSP010000129.1 GCA_947176935.1 uncultured Porphyromonadaceae bacterium
GACCACCGAGCTCTACACAAGGCTATTCGTCGGCAGCGTCAGATGTGTATAAGAGCCCGGTGCCGGCCAGCTCCGGCCGGCCTTCGCGGCGATAGCGGCCGGCCAGAATGGCGCGGCGGTAGTCTATGAGCCGGCGGTGGCGCGGAAAATCGCTCAGCGCCTGCTCGCAGAAGTCCAGGGCCCGTTCCCATTGCCCGGCCTTGGAGGAGAAGTCGGTGCCGGTAATGGAGTCGGCGTGGGTGAAGATTTCAACCGGCGAGCTCAGCCGGACTTTGGCCAAAGTGGGCCGCGCTGCCAGCAGGCGTACACCTAATTCCAGATCGTTCCAGCCGGGCAGGGCTTCGTTCCAGCCGCCAACGCGGCGAACCAGTTCGGTGCTTACCGCATAGCGCTGGGTGGCTAAAGTGGCGTGAAAAATATGGTTTTCGAGCTCGTCGCCGCCGCGCAGGGGCGAGAGCTTGCGCTTTCCTTCGGGGTTGATGAAAACGGATTCAAATTCGAGTATCTGGGGTTGGTTGTTGGCCCGGATGGCAGCGGCAACTTCTTCGATATGGCGCGGCGGCATTTGGTCGTCGCTGTCGAAAAAGAGCACATATGGGGTGCGGACGCGTGCCAGGCCGGCATTTCGGGCGCAGGCAGCGCCTGGACGCGGCTCGCTGATAATTTCAACGTTTGGTCTGCCCTGAGCCCAGTCGCTTAGAACTTGGGCTGTGGAGTCGGTCGACCCGTTGTCTACGAGCACTATTGCCGCCGGCTGAACCGTCTGCTCGGCCAGCGATTGCAGCGTGCGTCCCACCAGGTGAGCGCGGTTGCGTACGGGAATGACAACAGTGAGCAACCGATCCATGGCTGTTATTTTTTAGCTTCGCCGGCCAGCATGCCGCATGCCGCCTGGATATCTTCGCCGCGCGAGGCGCGGATGGTGGCGGTTACACCCTTTTCGTTCAGGCGGTCGCGGAAGGCAATCATGGTGCGCTCCGAGGCGGTTTGCAGGTCGGAATCGGGGAGCGCATGGTAGCGGATCAGGTTCACCCTGCAGTCAACTCCGCGCACCAGACGCGCCAGCGCATCGGCGTGGGCGATGTCGTCGTTGATGCCGCGCCACATTATATATTCCAGGGTCAGCCGCCGCTGGTGGGCGAAGTCATAGTTGCGCAGCAGGTCGATTACGCGCTCCACCGGCCAGACGCGTTCCACCGGCATCAGCTCGGCGCGTTCGGCGCTCAGCGGCGAGTGAACGCTGATGGCGATGTGCACCTTGGTCAGTTCCAGCAGTTGCTTGAGCTCGGGAATCTTGCCTATGGTGGAAACGGTTATGCGTTTCGGGCTCCAGGCCATGCCCCAGGGCGCGGTGAGCACCTCGATGGCTTTCAGAACCTCTGGCAGGTTGTCCATCGGTTCGCCCATGCCCATGAACACTATGTTGGTCAGCTCCTCGGAGCCGGGAATGCTCAGAATCTGGTTGATGATGTCGGCACTGTCGAGGTTGCCGTGGAAGCCCTGGCGCCCGGTCATACAGAACCGGCAGCCCATTTTGCAGCCCGCCTGCGACGATACGCAGAGCGTTGCACGGTCGTGGTCGGGAATGAACACCGCCTCCACGTCGCGGCCACCGCGCCCGTCGAACAGCGCTTTCAGAGTGCCGTCGCTGCTCAGAGCCTGCGCTTTAGGGGCTTTGCGGCCAACGCAGTAGCTCTCGTTGAGACGCTGGCGCCCCTTGAGGCTCAGCTCTGTCATTTCGTCAATGCTCTCGGCGCGGTTAACGTAGAGCCGGCGCGCAATCTGCTTCGCCGCGAACCCGGGCAGCCCGCATTCGCTGCAAACGCGCCGGAGTTCTTCGAGGGTCATTCCTATGAGTCTGATTTTTTCCATATGCGGCAAAGGTAGTGATTTTTAACGAAACGAGCAATCTTTTCGGGATTGCTCGTCGGGTAGTGGTACCTCCGTAGGGAATCAAACCCTAATCTGATGAACCGGAATCATCTATTCTATTCGTTGAACTACGGAGGCAATTAACGCCTGCAAAGTTACAAAAAAAATCCCAAACCGCAATACCCATCCCCCAACCTTTTCCATATAAACAAAAAAATCCAATTCAACCCCCGAACAACCACATCAATCTCATCCATCTTCCCCCCTCCATAAACCCTTTCCCGCCCTTACCATCTGTCCCATCCTTCCCATCCTTCCCATCCTTCCCATCCTTCCCGCCCTTAAAGACTTTAAGGACCTTAACCGACCTTATCTCCCTAATAGCAACCTTACGCAAAACGCATAAAGCGCCGAATCCCCTCCCCGAGTAAATATAAAAACTTACCCGACTCGTTGTGAGTCGGGTAAGTAACTTATGCTCTTTATTGGCGCTTAAATGTAAGAGCCGTAGAAATTCTTAGTCGGCGAGAATCTTGATTTCCGAGCCTGAGCCGAAGTCCTGGCCGTTTTGCGAGGAGAGGCCGCCTAAACTTGTTAGACAGCCGCATTGAGGTCATTTATTGTAATAATTTTAGATATGAGTCCTGAAGTTGCAAAATGCTTTTTTGACACGACTCCAAACGACTTAGAGCGCCAAAATCATTTGTTGGAGAATCTAAAATTTTTCGATAAGTTTTCATCTTGGAGTTATACTCCTTTACAATCTTTGAACGGCGTTTGTCCTTGGAATATGATTTAATAAATTCATCATTCTTTTTTATCTGCTCAGAAACCTGAGAATATTGTTTATTCTCTAATAAATTCTCATTAAAATGAGCCTCATCAATCAAATCATCCTTATTTAATATAAGACTGGATGTATACAGGTGCCCTTCGGTTATAAACTTTATACTACAATGCATATTTGCCATATTCACATTATACAGGGCAAAATCATGACAATTTTTTAGTAAAGAAATATCTGTATACCTTATCGCATTCTTTAAACGTTGAATGAGAATTGGAATATAATTTTTTGCACCATTTTCTCGAACCGTTGTATAAAGGTTTTTGATATTGGGTATTTTTGACAAGAGAGAATAATATTCTTTATTACTCAAATCAAGAGCTACTGAAGAAATGGGAAAATAGTACCGCTTACTATCTTTATTTATGTTCAGAATTATCATTCCCTTATGTCTAGCATGGACTTTAATGTCAAAACCATCGCCAACCGGGAAATTTCTTATACCTACATTCTCAATTACTTTTTTTTGTTTCAGATAGTCTTCATTTTGGGGAAGATCATTTCTATGAACCTGCCTTTGAATTCGTTTGTCGGCTTCAGTAATACTCATATTATTAAACTCGTTATCCCCGTCCACCTCTCCTTTTATATTTATTATTGGTTTTGCGGAATATATAACTTTAATGTTTTCATCTTCCTTCGACCACTTTATAGGGACACTAATGGTGTTATGAATGTAGAAATGATAACCACCTGTCAAGCTCCTAATTTTCTCTTTTTGTCCATTACTTTTGCGTCTTGTTGCTGATCCTTTCCAATATTGAACAGCTTGATGACGAGAGGTTTTTTTAAATATCAGTTTGCCGGTTCTATCTTGATTGAATATTAACTGCATGTTGTGGTAGCCCCACAATTCATCATTGGCATAGTATTTCCCTACCGGATTCCAGTTCGACGATTCTAATTGAGATGGCAAACATCCTGTTACATCTTGACAGACACCAGTAGAATCCACCAATGTGCCCGACAGCAAACGTGCGCCATTGAATGGATGACCTCCTTTATAACCAGTAGTATAAAACCCATAATAACGACCCATCGGGAAATCTATGATCGCATAATAGACATCGGGGTTATCGTATACCTGATATTTAATCTCCTTTCCTTTGTAATTCTCGATACGAAATACATATCCTTGCCAACCATACTTCTGTTGTGGCTTTCCACTAATTATAGTTTTGATATACATAATATTTCCCTCAATGCCACTATCAGCGAGAGTAATCTTGTCCAGTGGGGTTGATTCTGCCAGAAAGACATCCACGAGGTTATCTTTTGCAATATCAGTTGTTGGTAACATTATATACCCACATTTTCCATAACCGTAATTCATATCCTGAAATCCGTTAAGAATCTCGGGTACTTCTGCATAACCAATAAGATTTATAACAAGGACAAAAGCACTTGTTAGAAGACGTAGAAATTTAGTATTCATTTATTTAGAACGTAAAATTGATTCGACTGTGTTTTTGTATACTTTACCTTCCGGGGTATAAATGTAGGCGCGTAATATATCCTTCAGTTCGGGAAATATATCAAGGCCTTTTATCTTAGCATAGTTAATCATACCAGAAGGATCATATTCCAACCATAGATTCCATAAATCTGTGAGTAATTTTTGATTATCCTCTCCATAACCATGAGATAATTTTTCGGCATAATCGTCCGGGGCACCAAATAGAATTACTAAAATAACGGCATCTTTCAAGTTAAAAAAGATAGATTTTGAATCACATTTACTATATAGATTCGCTTGAATACCATTTGCAGTAAAATTCTCATATTCCTTCTTAATAGAAGCTTTAATATCAGTGTCATCGATATAACAACGACGCCAAGCGATTTCGTAAAGAGGTAAGGAACTATTCATTGACCCCCTAGACAACGAGCCGGCTTTATTGCGACCTATTCTAATTATTTCATTCATGGATTCACGGCTGTCTGGAGTATTCTTGAGATGTTTTATATAGGATAGGGCTGCATCCGGATTAGGTTGAATTCCATCATCCCCTGTAATACAGGCTTTGATAACTCGGGGAAGGTACGTTATGTCTCCTAATTCAACTAATTTTGCGCGAGTAATAGCTGCGTTATATTTAGGGGAATCAGATGCCCCTGATTCATATATTTTTAACAATGTGCGACCAATCGGTAGAATACCTGATTTTAAGCCTTTTTCATAAATCTTCAAAATTTTATTATGATTTTTTTCTACACCCTCCCAATCATAGTAGCACCTGGCCCATTTTCGATATGCCTCTTCTAATTTTGGGGAATCAAGTTCCTTAATCTTTGTCACTTTCTCGTAAATTTCTGCTGCCTCTTTGGCATTCTTGTGCACGCCATTGCCTATAAAATAATTATCGGCAAGATTAATCATCGCTCTAATATCACCTTTACGTGCTTTCTTCTCGAGTTCTTTGGAATATGAGAATCCCGGAGCTATCTCCAACCCAATAACAGTGTCATAGGGTAGATCTATAGAAATGAGCGGTTTCGCATTTAGGGGTAAAACACACCCTAGGATTAATAATATCAATACAATAGCATATCGTTTTATCATAATGACAATGGTTTTAATGTTTGCCTACGTCCTTTCAAACGATTCGGCTTTTTCTTAATCAATTTTGGAATATAGCACCCATGACGAAAAAATTCAAAAAATGTACATCATGCTGCAATATTTTAAAATATATTAGCATCTTATATCTCTATATAAGAGGCCCCTATTTATTCTGCAAAATTAGTTATTTTTCTGTTTGTATACAAATAAAAACAAGACTAAACATAAATTTGCGTAAAAATATTTACACAAATGTTTAGCATAAGCTAATATCCATTTTCGCCCGATATCCCCCAAAATAGGAATAGTGTACATATAACATAGAAAACGAACACATCATATAATAACCCGTATCTTGAGTTCGAATCAAGCATGGAAACAAGCTGAAAAAGGCCCGAAAACTTAATGCTCCGAGCCTTTTGCCATATAAAACTGTGTCTAATTAAAAACGTTTCAATTTAATCTTAAACAACGTGAGTTCGACATAAGGGATTGACCTTTCAAGGATAAAACAATCAGCCATTTAGCGCGAAACTAAGTGGCTGATGATTTTATTACTGGATTTGAATTTATAATATCGAACTCACGTTAATTATCAATGCAAAGTTCGCGATTTATTCTCATCTGAGCAAATATTATTGCGATTCATCTGCCTAAAATAAAAAACTTACCCGACTCGTAGTGAATCGGGTAAGTAACTTATGCGCTTTATTGGATCTTAAATGTAAGAGCCGTAGAAATTCTTAGTCGGCGAGAATCTTGATTTCCGAGC
>CAMWSP010000130.1 GCA_947176935.1 uncultured Porphyromonadaceae bacterium
GAGTCGTGCTCAACAACAAGCTATCGCGTCCTGGAGTCAGAGCAATATCCTCTAACGACGTATATTCAACGGGGCCGTTACCTTTTCGGCCTATCGAGCAAAGAAATTTACCATCGGCCGAAAACGCCATCACCGAATGCTCATTTGTCTTATCCAATACAATAAATCCGCAAGGGGTCTGGATAACCTTGTCAACATTACGAATTAGGCCGGAATCCACAGCCTCAAGAGATACAAATCCAACCGGTTCAACTAAATCAGAGAACTCAAATTCACTCTTTGTATCTCCCAATTTAATAACATAATCGTTAGTCTCACTTTGATTGCGGCATGCACACAACCCGGCCAGCAAAAACGCTATCGCCAATACATTAACTAAACTTTTCATTTTAAAATTTGCAAAGATATGACCATTATTCACACCCGATTGCCACAGCCGGCAAGCAGCGCGCCCATCAGGCACACTGCCGCCGCCGACTCAAACATTACTTTCTTCATGTAACTAACTAATCGCTTGAATAAGACTAATTACCGGCTGGGTAGCCTATACATAAAAATCTGGTCGGATTCGCTCATCAGGCCGTTATCCGCGCCAATAAGAATGTTGCGCTCTGGAATAGCTCCAACTATATCGCCTACGTTCATGTGGTTAGACTCAGCATCCTTAATATACTTGCATGTGGTCATTCCCTGGTCCGTTTTATCAATCAGCGAAAACTCCGCATTGAGGAAACCGAGAAATATCCAGTCCTTCAGCACATAAACGGAAGTATAACCCGGGAAATAGCCCTTGCTGATAGCGTTAAAATAGGTCGCTATCGAAAAATCGCTGATTTCAGCCAACTGCTGCTCATCATAAACCTTTTTGCCCTGCTCTATATACATCCATTTGGTGTCAGGATACTGATATACGGCCGGCTCAAACGGCCGGATATACACACCTTTCCCTTGATATTCAGCAATGGCATGCCAACCTATCGGCATGGCTATATTGTCAGTTTTAAGCTCAACCGAAGCAAAATCCTCAACAGTCCTGTCGGCAAAGTTTACTACTGCATATACCGAGTTCTTATTGTTATAGACATAGCGGGCCAGCAATGCAACCGAGTCGGAAAGAAATACACACTGCTGAACCATATCCACAGAGCCAACCGGCAGTTCCAAGCGATGCTTGAATTCACCGCTATGCAGGTCGTAGAAATACATCCGCTGAGCAGCATTATCAACGATAACAACGTCGTGGCCGGTCGGAGTCACCGCACACGCTCCCATATTAACGTATTCATCAGGAGCTTCACCGCGTCGTCCGTAGCCGCACACATACGAACCGTCGGCCTTGAAACCATGAACGGTAAACATATTGTCTACAACTACAAACATATCGTCAGCGGCATATACCTGCTTGATGCTGCCGAGAATAACACTGTCGGGGCACACCAGATTGATAGTATCCACCTGTTTTAACGGAGCAATCGAATCAGGCACAATCTTGTCAGCGGCCTTAATAGCCACATCATATCCTAATGCGCTGTTCACTACGGAATTACTGCACCCCGACACGATGCCAATAAATGCAATAGCCGCCACAAGCGAGCAAAGTGGTTTGACGTTAAGTTTCATTGTTGTGATTAAATTAAAAGCATAATGGATACATAACTTTCGCAAAGGTAGACAATATTTTGGTATCTCACAATTATTTAAGCATTTATAACTTTTCATAACTCACATTAAATCATTCGTAAAAACTAAAGCGGTTTGAATATGCGGTTCCAGCGGCGCTCGCCTGTCGAGTGGTCAACGCTATCCCACAAGAAGCCGGCGACGCCAACAATCATCGACTCCGGCAATAACCCCCAGTAGCGGGAGTCGGCAGAATTCTCAACGCGGTCGCCGGCCACGAAATAATAGTTCTCCTCAAACGTATAGCTATCTGTCGGTCGCCCGTCGATCCATGCGCGCCCGTTGCGCCACACCGGCTGCGAACACTGCCGTTCCCAGGCTATATAGCGCCCGTAGAGCACCGTGTTCTCGCGCGTCAGCCGAACCTGCGAACCCTTGCCGGGAATAAACAGCGGGCCCAGCTCCTTGACTGTCCAGTTCATCACCGAGTCAAACGGCCATGTGTACAGGCATATCCACCGCTCCGGATTCCCGTCCACGCTGAGCCGCCCGGCCAGCTCAATCTGGCCTGCAACATTGCCCAACTCTTCATCGACGCCGCGAACCCGGTAGCGGCAGTTGCGTATTTCCAGCGTATCGCCCGGAACGGCAACCACCCGCTTGCAATAATACTTACGCATGTTCATTCCCATGCTATCCCGGCCTACAAACGGATAATTGAACACCACAACATCGTTGCGCTCAACTGCTCCATAGCCCGGCAGGCGGTAAACCTCAACCTTCTCACCGGCAATAGCCCCGGGAATATCAAATATCCGAGCGCCGAGCTTCCATTTGTTCACGATGCCGAAGTCGCCCGGCACTATGGTCGGGGTCATTGACTCCGACGGCGCATGAAACGAGCAGCAAGTGGTCACCTGCATCAGCCAGTATCCGCAATACAATCCGAACACCGCCAAAAGCACCTGTTTCAGAAATTTAACGATCTCCCGAATCATGGTCAGCCGAATTTTGTTTCAAACGCTCGCGGGCGTCGCGCCGCATCTCCTCAACCGCGGTTGAATGTGTTTTGGGCGGCTTCGCCAATAGAATCCGCGCCTGCCTTCTCATCCGCGGCGTATCGCCCGTTTCGGAATACAGCTTCATCAGCAGATAATGCGGATACAGGCGGTTGGGCACACGGTTTGCCGCCCTCATGAAACATTGCTCCGCCGAGTCGGGGCGCCCCATGGCCTGATAATTGAGGCCGAGCATATTCAGAGGCATCGGGTCCGAAGTTCTGGGCAATATCCGCTTTAATCTTAGGCAGGAGTCCTCATAGCGGCCCAGACGCTGCTCGCGCTTGGCCATATTAAAATCGTAAACTACGTCAACCTCGCCCGTGCGACAAATAAACCACCCGGCAGCCAACAGCCACACGGCAACGGCCGCCAACCTCGCCGCCCGGTTGCGGACCGACAGCAAACCGCCGGCAACCGCTATTGCCGTCAGTACCTTAAACTCCACGAACTGAAACGGATACGACGCCATGCAAACCACCATCAGCGCCACAACCACCCCGCAGTTGCCGAAATCGCCCCTGCGCCAATATATCGCCGCCGCCCCCGTCATGGCTGCCGCAAACAGCACCGCCACGGGCCACCCGAACGCTATGGCTAACTGGATATACTCGTTAAACACATAGGCCGGCGTGCCCGCAAGCATCACCTCGCGCGCCGTTCCCAGGCCCGACGCGAAATAGTCCTCCTGGGCGTCGCCAAACGCACCGGCAACGTTCTCCCACCCCGCTCCGCCGAGCGTCGCGGCCCTGCACCCTATCTTCCAAAGCAGCAGCCGCCCGTCGGCCGAGTCAGGCTTCAGATAATATGCCCCTACAACCAGCGCAAGCAAGCCCGCGGCCCCCACTCCCGCCGCCAACCAAAGCCGTCGGGCCGGTAGCCTACCGATTTTTTCGCGATATAACCCAGCCAGCACCACCGCCGAACCAACCACAGCCGCGCCCCACCCCGTCCGGCTCATTCCGCCCGGCAGCAACAGCGCCGCTATCAGCACATAAACCGCCGGCAACACCCGGCCCAACCGCCGGCGCGACGTCAGAAACATATTGAGCGCAACCGGCAATATCGCCCCAATCAGACAGCCATAAGGCCCCGGGTTATAAAACGACCCCGTTACCGGATAGCGCGGATGCCCGCTACTTACAATGCCGCATAGCTGCAGCACGCCCCACACTCCCTCGGTCAAGCCGAACAGCAGCACACTCAAGCTCAGCAGCCGCCGCCACCTTACTCCCAATAGATTGACCGATCTGCGAACCATACTCATCTCTCCTGCCGTCATCACTTCACCGTGCCCGTAATTTCCACCATAAGCTCCTGGCGGGTGTTGCCGAAAATGCTTACCGTGCGATAAAACTCGCCTATCGGGTCCTTCTCTGAAAACACAACGCTCAAAACCGCCGATTGGCCCGGCCGTATCGTGTCGGCCGAAAGCTGCGCCGTGGTGCAGTCACACGAAGTCACCACCCTGTCCAAAACGAACTCTCCCCGGCCCGCATTCGTTATCCGAAACTCGCATCGCGCCGTATCGCCCGCGCCAACCGTGCCAAACTCCTTTTCCTGGGCGTAGGCCACCAGCTCGGTAAGCGCCATAGCTCCTCGCCCCCTGATGGAATCGCTGCCCAAAACGTCGGCAAACAGCCGCATCACGCGCGGATTCACCGCCGGGTCGCCCACCGCAAGCACCCGGTTCTCTCCGTCGAGCAAAAACGTTTGCAAATCCCCGATTTCCGGAAAGATATTTATGCTATTGAGCGAATCCGCCTCATCCACCCACATTGTCAGCCCCGCGCTGTTGTCGCGCCAAAGCAGCCTCCGGATTTCATTCATATCCGCCGGATTCACTATGCAAACGAACCCCACCGGGCAACCGGTCCGTTCCTTCAGCTCGGCCAGCACTTGCGGATAAATGTGCAGATGCAGCTTGCACGACGAGCAGCCGTCCCGCCCCACATAACGCAGAATCTTGAACTCCTCCGTTGGAAACTGCGAGTCCGCCGAATCCCCTTTGGTGGTAAAATATCCCACATCGGTCGGCAACTCAACCTGCCGCCCTATCCATTCCCGCAAACATGCCTCTACTTCCTGGCGCACGTCATTCTCGGCGCCGCGCTCAGCCCCGAACCGCCACCAGCCGGCCACTGCCAAACCCACAGCAAGCACAACGCTTGCCACTACAATCACCCATTTCTTTTTCATATCCAACAAAAATTTTTGCTGTTAAGGCAGCCGACAGGCAGTGTGCCACAAAAGCACACTGCCGCCACTGACTCAAACATTACTATCTTCATGTAACTAACTAATCGCTTGAATAAGGCTAATTACCGGCTGGGTAACTTATAGATATAGATCTGGTCTGATTCGCTCATCGGGCCATTATCTGCTCCAAAGAGAGTGTTTCTCTCAGGAATTGCTCCAACAAAAGAGCCTACATTCTTATGGTGCGCCATATTATCCTTGACATACTCATAGGTCGTCATTTTCCAGCCCGACTTCTCAATCAACGAGAATTCACTATCGAGAAAGCCGAGTAATATCCAGTCCTTAAGCACATAAACGGAAGTGTAGCCTGGGCAATAGCCCTCATTCATCGCGTTCAGATACGACATCATCGAAAAATCGCTGATTTCGGCTAATTCCTGCTCATTATAAATCTTTTTGTCTTGCTCTATGTAAAGCCATTTTGTGTCGGGATACTGATATATTGCCGGCTCAAATGGCTTGACATAAACCGCCTTGCCCTGATATTCCGCAATGGTATGCCCACCTGTGGGCATGGCAACATTTTCGGTCCTAAGTCCCACGGAATCGAAGTCCTCAACGGTTTTATCTGCAATGTTAGCCACGGCATATACCGCATTTTTATTGTTATAAACGTAGCGGGCGAGCAATGCAACCGAGTCGGAAAGAAATACACACTGCTGAACCATATCCAAGGTACCAACCGGGAACTCTACACGCTGCTTGAACTCACCGCTACGCAGGTCATAGAAAAGCATCCGCTGAGCATATGAATCAACGATAACAACGTTATCGCCGGTCGGAGTCACCGCACACGCTCCCATATTAACGTATTCATCAGGAGCTTCACCGCGTCGTCCGTAGCCGCACACATACGAACCGTCGGCCTTGAAACCATGAACGGTAAACATATTGTCTACAACAACAAACATATCGTCAGCGGCATATACCTGCTTGATGCTGCTGAGAATAACACTATCCGGGCAGACCAGATTGACTGTATCCACACGCTCAATCGGAGCAATCGAGTCCGACACAACCTTATCGGGTGCCTTAACCGCAACTTCAAATCCGAAATCATTATTTTCTACGGAGTTGCCACATCCG
>CAMWSP010000131.1 GCA_947176935.1 uncultured Porphyromonadaceae bacterium
TAGACAGATAACATAGTGTTCCACTGCATAGTGTTCCCGGCAATGCTCAGCGCCTATGGCGACGGCTATCAGCTGCCCGACAATGTGCCGGCCAACGAATTCCTCAACCTCGAGGGCGACAAGATTTCCACCTCGAGGAACTGGGCGGTGTGGCTCCACGAATATCTCAAGGATTTCCCGGGCAAGCAAGACGTTTTGCGCTACGTTTTGACCGCCAACGCCCCGGAGACCAAGGATAACGACTTTACATGGGCTGACTTCCAGACGCGCAACAACAGCGAACTGGTGGCGATTCTGGGTAACTTCGTTAACCGCGTTATAGTTCTGACCGGCAAATACTTTAACGGCACAGTGCCCGCCGCCGGCCAGTTGGAGCCGATAGACAGCGACGCCCTGGCCGAAATAGCCGGCCTGAAGGAGAAAATGACCTCGCTGCTGGACACTTTCCACTTCCGCGACGCGCAGAAAGAAGCCATGAACATGGCCCGCACCGGCAATAAGTATCTTCAGGACACCGAGCCCTGGAAGCTATGGAAGACAGACCCGGAACGAGTTGCCACGGTTCTGAACACCGCGCTGCAGATTGCAGCTAATCTGGCAGTTGCCTTTGAGCCGTTCCTGCCGTTTATGTCGGCCAAGCTGTCGGGCATTCTCGGCCTGGGCAATCTGAGCTGGGAGATGGTAGGTCGCGGAGACCTGGTCAAAGCCGGCACTCAGCTGGGCGAGCCGGAACTGATGTTTGAAAAAATCGACGATGCCGCCATAGCCGCACAGCTGGCCAAACTGCAGGCCGCCAAAGAGGCCAACGCCAAGGCGGAATGGAAGCCCGAGCCAGTGCGCGAAAACGTTGACATCGAACTGTTTGACAAATGCGACATACGCGTCGGCACCGTTCTGGAATGCGCCAAAGTGGCCAAAGCCGACAAACTGCTGCAATTCAAAATTGACGACGGCACCGGCGAGCCGCGCACCATAGTGAGCGGCATAGCCAAGTATTACGATCCGGCTGACCTCGTTGGCAAGCAGCTATGCTACATAGCCAACCTGCCGCCGCGCAAGCTCAAGGGAGTTGAAAGCTGCGGCATGATTCTGAGCGCCGTAGGCAGCGACGGGAACCTGACAGTCATCGGCCCGACCGGACCGGTTGCCCCCGGCTCGAAAGTGGGCTGACATAAAGTGGGCTGACATAATTAAAAATTTCCACAACAATGAAACCGCGCATTCTCATTATCTACACCGGCGGCACAATCGGCATGATTGAAAACCAGGCTACCGGAGCCCTGGAGCCTTTTGACTTCGACCACCTGATGGACAACGTGCCCAAGGTCAAGATGCTCGACTATCTGATTGACAACATCCAGTTTGAGCATCCGATTGACTCGAGCGACATGAACCCGCAGCAATGGTGTGAAATCGCCCGACACATAGAGCGGAATTATGAGGAATATGACGGTTTCGTTGTTCTGCACGGCACCGACACTATGGCCTATACGGCGTCGGCACTGTCGTTCATGCTCGAGAATCTCCATAAGCCGGTAATCATCACCGGCTCGCAGCTGCCGATAGGCGAAGTGAGGACCGACGGCGAAGAAAACCTGATAACCGCGCTGCAGATTGCCGCCGACCGCGACGACAACGGGCGCCCGATAGTTCAGGAAGTGGCGATACTGTTTGAGAACTACCTATGGCGCGGAAACCGGGCCACGAAAATGAGCGCCGACAACTTCAACGCCTTTAAGAGCAATAACTATCCGTCGCTGGCAAAAATCGGCCTGGGGATACACTATAACCCCGACGCGCTGATGAGCCACCGGGCCAAACGCCCGCTGCAGGTGCGCTGCAAGATGGACCCCAAGGTGATGTTTGTTGACCTATTTCCGGGAATCGACGAAGCCACGCTAACGCACCTGCTGGCAACTCCGGGAATACGCGGCGTTGTTTTGAAAACCTACGGCGCCGGCAACGGCCCGACCAAGCCGTGGTTCATCAAGGCGATATCGGAAGCCTGCGAGCGCGGACTGGTGATATTGAACGTTACGCAATGCGTTAACGGCGGAGTGCACTCCAAGCGCTATGCCGGCGCGAATATGCTGGAAGAAGTCGGAGTTGTTTCCGGCCACGACATCACCTCCGAAGCCGCCATAACCAAGCTGATGTATCTGTTTGGCGTAGGACTTTCGGCCGAAGAAGTAAAAGAATATCTAATCTACCCGCTCGCGGGCGAAATGACAGTTTTATAACAATGAAAACCAAAACCATAGCCCTGATGGCCGTTTTATGTTTAAGCGCGGCGTGCTCGTCGAAAAAAGAAGTGGTTGAACCCGCATCAGTGCCCATGACGGCCATCCGGCCGGTACAACCCGGCGCCGGCGTCAACGCGCTGCCCAAAGCCATAGTTTACCGCATGAGCGGGAATGCCACGGCCGCCAATGTGCCGGTTAACGTTAACCCTCAGACCGGCGACATAGTAAGTTTTCCCGGCCCTGGCGACGTTGTAGGCCAGGAACCGATAGAGCTTGAAGGCGGCTGGCTGCTCGACCGCCGCGGCATCAGCGAGAACTCCCGCTTTACCAAATGGACCTACGCCGAATATGCCGCCATGAAAACGCCCCCTACCCTTGCCGAAATCAAGGCAGCCATCATTCCCGACGCACGCGCCATTGACCTCCACCGCCTCAGCATGACGCCCTCGGAGGCCGCAGCCGACCTCCCCGCCGTGGTCAAAGCCTTACCCCGCAAATAAAAAAATTGCGGAGGGATTAAACCTTTGGGGGCGGATTGCGTCAAATAGTCAGAAGTTTTTCTGATAGATAATTATTCATTGCATGTTTCAACGAATTCTCAATGTGATTGTACTTCTGTTGGCCGGGGCAGCAACTGTCTCGGCTGCAGTTGTTAGAGGTGTAGTTACCGACCTCAGTGGAGAACCGTTGCCCCAGGCAACGGTTCGCTTGCTTAAAGCCAACGCCGACTCAACGTTTGTGGGCGCAACGGCAACCGACGTCAACGGCCGGTTCTCGCTGCCCGACATCAGCGGCGGACGCTACATTATCCGCGCCGTGTATCTCGGCTATAACAACGCCGAAGCGCCGGTGATTGTAGGCAAAAACGCCAAAACCGTAAAGGTTGACACCCTGCGGATGGCCGAATCTTCCATAGTTCTGAAAGAAGCGGTGGCCATAGGTATCGCCACCCCCATCAAGGTCATGGAGGACACAATAGAGTATAACGCTTCGAGCTACACCACTCCGCCAAACGCAGTTGTAAGCGACCTGCTCAAGCGATTGCCAGGCGTTGAAGTAGAAAGTGACGGCTCCATCAAAGCCCAGGGCGAAACGGTGAAGAAAATCCTCATTGACGGCGAGGAATTCTTCAGCGACGACCCCAAAGTCGCCTCGAAAAACATTCCGGTCGACATGGTGAAGTCGGCTCAGGTCATAACCCGCAAGAGCGATCTTGCCCGCCTGACAGGCGTTGACGACGGCGAAGATGAAACCGTTATTAACCTGACCATTAAGGAAGGCAAGAAAAACGGCTGGTACGGCACAGTTGCCGGTGGCTATGGCATCGGCATAGACGGCAACGGCAAGATTGACCCGGATAAATATAAAGGTTCGTTTATTGTTAACGGCATGGCCGGCAAGAACTCCATAACCATTCTCGGCAATGCCAACAACGTTAATGACGAAGGCTTCACCGACGGCAATGGTCAGCGCTTCCGCCGTTTCGGTGGCACCAACGGCATCAACACCACCCAGAGCCTCGGCCTGAACCTCAACCTCGGCACTACCAAATTGCGCTATGGCGGCGAAATATTCTACTCCCACAACGACCGCCACAACTGGCGCCGCTCCCATACGCGCAATATTTTCAACGACGGCGAAAATACCTACGATGACCAGGAGAGCGACACCCGCGACCGCGGACATAACCTGACCGCCAACCTGCGCCTAAAATGGGATCCCGACTCATTCAATACCTTTGACTTCCGCCCGAACTTCTCGGCGAATTTCAACAACAGCAACAGCAGTGCGTTCGGTGTGAACTACCGCCGCGCAGTCACCGACCCGACAACCAACTCCCGCACGCTCAACAGCTCCGAAGGCAAAAGCTATAACTTCAGCGGCCGAGTGATTTATAACCATAAATTTGCCTCGCACCCCGGCCGTTCGTTCTCCATCAGCGGCGACTACTCCATGAGCAACACCCACGAGGATGAACAAAACTGGAGCCGCAACGCCTACTGGATGATTAACGACTCGCTCTATGAAGACTACCAGGAAATCCATAACCACACCTGGAACAACAGCGTCAACGGCCGAGTTAGCTGGACGGAACCGCTGGGCGACGTTAAACGCGGCAACTTCATGGAAGTGGCCTATATGATGAGCTACCGCTGGAACAACGCCGACAAAACCGTTAATAACGACCCGCTCGAACAGGCGGCCGGAGCCCTTGACGCATGGCGTCAGGAAAACTGGGGTCTATGGGACTTTGCCGACCGCTGGGCCGGTACCGGCGACCTCACCTACGACCCGGAACTCAGCAACTCATTCCGCAACGCCTACTTCAACCAGCAGCTGCGCATCGGCTACCGCAAGGTAACATCAAAACTTAACCTCAACGTGGGCCTCTCGTTCAACCCGCAGATGAGCCGCTCCACCAACCTGACCAACGCCGCGAAAACCATTCCCACACGCTGGGTCTGGAACTACGCCCCGTTCCTGCGCTTCCGCTATAAGTTCAGCCGCCAGACCTCGCTCAACGCCTTCTATAACGGCCGCTCCTCGCAGCCTTCCATGACCCAGCTGCAGCCGGTTGCCGACTACTCCAACCCGATGAACATAGTTATCGGTAACCCCAACCTGAACCCCTCGTTCAACCACAACCTGCGCTTGCGCTTCCAGACTTTCGACACCGACCACCAGCAATCAATCCAGGTTATGGGCTTCGCATCGTTCACCCAGAATGCTATAGCCTCGAACGTTACCACCAACCGCCAGACCGGCGCACGCACCACCACCTACGAAAACGTTAACGGCAACTGGAACTTCGGCGCATTCTCCATCTTCTCCCGCCCATTCAGCAACAAAGCCTGGACTTTCAACAACAACATCCACTTCAACTACCGCCAGACCATAGGCTTCACCGACGGCATATCCTCGCGCTCTAACCGCACCCAGCTCGGCGAAAGCTTCTCCATAGCCTTCCGCCCCGACAACCTCGAACTCGAACTGCGCCCGCGCTATAACCTCCAACTCAACTCCTATGCCAACCAGGCCAACGCCAATTCAACGATTCACACTTACGGTGCATCGTTTAACGGCACCTACTACACCCCCTTCGGCCTGGTAATAGCCTCCGACCTCACCTACTCCAACTCCACGGGCTACTCCGCCGGCTACGACTCGCAGCAATGGATGCTCAACGCCTCGCTCAGCTACATGTTCCTGCGCGGCAAAAACGCCACCATCGCCATCGAAGGCCGCGACCTGCTCAACCAAGTCAAAAGCATCAGCCGCTCCGAAACCGCCCAGGCCATATCCGACGTTCAGAACCTGGTTCTCGGCCGCTACGTAATGGCCACCTTCACCTATAAATTCTCGACCTACGCCGGCGGCAAAAATCCGGCCAAGACCGACGACGACTTCCTGCGACCCGGCTTCGGCGGCCCCGGCGGACGTCCCGGTCCCCCTCCCGGTGGTGGCCCCGGCGGACCCCGCTAAGAAAACCAATTATCGTTAAAAATGTTAAAACATTTGGGTGATTTCGCCCAAATGTTTTATATTTGCAGACTCAAACACGGGGCTGACCGGTTTTGACAGCGTGTAGAAAAGGTCAGTAAGCATGCAGAGCAACGATGCCTACGCTCTTTAATCAGAGACATCAAAAAATTCAAATGGCGAAAACAACTACGCTCTCGCTGCCTGATTGA
>CAMWSP010000132.1 GCA_947176935.1 uncultured Porphyromonadaceae bacterium
AGAGCACTGGTCTCCAAAACCAGGTGTCGGGAGTTCGAGCCTCTCTTCCCGTGCCCAACGAACAAACAATGAAAAAACTGAAACTACTTACGGATCTTCAGGAGTCTTACACCGAACTGCGGTATAAGACCTCTTGGCCTACTCAGACCCAGCTGGTCAAAAGCTCAATCATCGTGCTCATTGCTTCCATCATCATCGCACTGGTGATTCTCTGCATGGACCAGATTGTTGAAAACCTGATGAAGCTCATCTACAGCCTCAAAGGTTAATAATCACTCAACAACCCCCTCTCCAAATCCCCAACCCATTTCCAAAACCAACCCATAAACGCTAAGCTAAGTTAACTCATGGCCGACCAAAACGTCAGAAAGCCCCTTCCCCGCGCCTGGTATGTTCTCCGCGCCATTTCCGGCAAAGAAGCCAAGGTCAAGGAGGTGCTCGAAGCACAGATGCGCAACACCGACATGGGCAACTACCTGTTCCAGGTATTGATTCCTACGGAAAAAGTACTGACTGTCCGCAATGGCAAGAAAGTAGTTAAGGAGCGCAACCTCTACAGCGGCTATGTGTTCATCGAAGCTCAGCCAACGGGTGAAGCACAATATGTGCTTGCCAACACCACAAACGTTATCGACTTCCTCCGCGGCCGCGAAAAGGGCTCCGACCCTCTGGCGCTCCGCGAAGCCGACGTCAAGCGAATGCTCGGTCAGGTCGACGAAATGAACGAGGACCCGGTTGAAGACGGCATCAACGACTACATGGTCGGCGAATCCGTCAAGGTTATCAGCGGACCCTTCAGCGGCTTCATCGGCGAAATCGAAGAAGTAAACCGCGAAAAGAAAAAGCTGAAAGTGATGGTCAAGGTATTCGGTCGAAAAACTCCTCTGGAGCTCGACAATTCGCAAGTAGAGCGCGACTTTTCAACCGACAAAGAATAACTGATGAGGACGGACGGTTACGAGTCCGCCCTCGTTTAGCGAACTAAGAACGCCAAAATTCCCCGGAAGAAAACAAACGCACAGTATAAACCCCACAATCTTCTAAATTATTGTAACACAATGGCTAAAGAAATTGCTGGACAGATCAAATTGCAAATTAAGGGTGGCGCTGCCAACCCCTCCCCGCCAGTAGGTCCCGCTCTGGGTTCTAAGGGCATCAACATCATGGAGTTTTGCAAGCAGTTCAACGCCCGCACCCAGGACAAGGCCGGTAAGGTACTCCCCGTAGTAATCACTTACTATACGGACAAGAGCTTCGACTTCGTTGTCAAGACTCCTCCGGTTGCCATCCAGTTGCTCGAAGTTACCAAGAAAAAAAGCGGCTCGGCCCAGCCCAACCGCGTAAAGGTAGCTGAAATCACCTGGGATCAGGTCAAGACTATTGCAGAAGACAAAATGCCTGATTTGAACTGTTTCTCTGTAGAATCGGCAATGCGCATGGTTGCCGGTACGGCCAGAAGCATGGGTATCACCGTTAAAGGCGAATTCCCCGGTTAATCATTAAAAAAAGACTATCTCATCATGGCAAAATTGACCAAAAATCAAAAGCTCGCTGCTGAGAAAATCGAGGCCGGGAAAGCGTACACTCTCGCTGAAGCATCCGAACTGGTAAAGGAAGTAAACTATGCCAAGTTCGACGCTTCGCTGGATATCGACGTGCGCCTCGGCGTTGACCCTCGCAAGGCTAATCAAATGGTGCGTGGCGTGGTAACCCTGCCCCACGGCACCGGTAAAGAAATCCGCGTTCTCGTGCTCTGCTCCCCCGAAGCAGAAGCAGCTGCTAAGGCTGCCGGCGCCGACCACGTAGGTCTTGATGAATACATCAACAAGATCAAAGGCGGTTGGACCGACATCGACGTTATCATCACCCAGCCCGCTATCATGGGTAAAATCGGTGCTCTCGGCCGCATCCTCGGTCCCCGCGGCCTGATGCCTAACCCCAAGAGCGGCACTGTAACCGTCGACGTTGCCAAGGCTGTTGAAGAAGTTAAGAAAGGTAAGATTGACTTCAAGGTCGACAAGAACGGTATCGTTCACTCGTCCATCGGCAAAGTATCCTTCACTCCCGAAAAGATTAAGGATAACGCCCGCGAATTCATCAACACTCTTATCCGTCTGAAGCCAGCTGCTGCCAAAGGCACCTACATTAAGAGCATCTACCTGTCGTCGACCATGAGCCCCGGCATCAAAATCGACGCCAAGAGCGTAGACGAATAATTCAGTTCCACCATTTAATAACCCGCAATAAACAATGAGAAAGGAAGAAAAGGCAACTATTATTGCCAACATTACCGAAACTCTCAACGCTTACGGCTGCTTCTACCTGGTGGAAACCAACGGACTTGACGCCGAAAAGACTTCCCAGCTCCGTCGCGCCTGCGCTAAGGCCGACGTCAAGATGGTTGTTGTGAAGAACACCCTTCTCCACAAAGCCCTGGAAGCCATGGAAGGCGACTACTCCGAAATCTACGGTGCGCTCAAAGGCGCAACGACCCTGATGTGCGCTAACGTGGGCAACGCCCCCGCTAAGCTCATCAAGGACTTCACCAAGAAAGACGACAAGCTTCCTGCGCTGAAGGCAGCCTACGTTGAAGGAACCGTTTACATGGGTGCTGACCAGCTCGACACTCTCTGCGCTATCAAGAGCAAGAACGAGCTCATCGCCGACGTTGTTGCACTGCTGCAGTCGCCCGCCAAAAACGTTATTTCCGCTCTGCAGGGTTCTGCCGGCAACAAGATTCACGGCTTGCTGGAAACCCTCTCCAAAAAGGAAGGCTGAACCTGACCAAAAATAGGCCCAACCACTTTAACAAAACAACCAAACCAAGTCAATAACAATCTAAAGTTTAAATAAAATGGCAGATATCAAGAACCTCGCAGAAGAACTCGTGAACCTCACCGTAAAGGAAGTTAACGAACTCGCTCAGATCCTCAAGGAAGAGTATGGCATCGAACCCGCCGCTGCAGCTGTTGCAGTAGCAGCTGGTCCCGCCGCTGGCGCACCCGCCGCTGAAGAAAAGACCTCCTTCGACGTAGTACTCAAAAACGCCGGCGCCAGCAAACTCGCCGTTGTTAAGCTCGTTAAGGAACTCACCGGCCTTGGCCTGAAAGAAGCCAAGGAAATGGTTGACGGCGCTCCCTCCGTTATCAAGGAAGGCATTGCCAAAGCCGACGCTGAAGGCCTCAAGAAGCAGCTTGAAGAAGCCGGCGCCGAAGTTGAGCTGAAATAAGATTGCCTGTAACCCAGGTATTTAGGTTAAGTGTCCGCTATGGCGCGGACGCTTAACCTAATTGTGTCTTACTTCATTTCTCCTCCTCACTTAAACCTCAAAATCACAAAAGTTCCATAGATGTCAGTATCCGAAAACAAGCCTCGCGTAAACTTCGCGACGGTAAAGAATCCACTGCCCTACCCCGACTTTTTGGAAGTGCAGCTGCAGTCGTTCCACGACTTCCTTCAGCTCGACACTGCTCCGGAAGAGCGAAACAACGAGGGTCTCTACAAGGTGTTTTCTGAGAACTTCCCCATTGCCGACACCCGCAATAACTTCGTGCTGGAGTTTCTCGACTATTATATTGACCCGCCCAGATACTCTATCGACGAGTGCTTCACCCGCGGGCTCACCTACTCCGTGCCCCTCAAGGCTAAACTCAAGCTGTACTGCACGGACCCCGACCACGAAGATTTCGACACGGTAATCCAGGACGTTTATCTCGGCCAGATTCCCTACATGACCGACAAAGGCACCTTTATCATCAACGGTGCCGAACGCGTCGTTGTGTCCCAGCTCCACCGCTCGCCCGGCGTTTTCTTCGGCCAGAGCATGCACGCTAACGGCACCAAGCTCTACTCGGCCCGAATCATACCCTTCCGCGGCTCGTGGATTGAATTCGCAACCGACATCAACAACGTGATGTATGCCTACATCGACCGCAAAAAGAAACTCCCCCTCACAACCCTTTTGCGCGCAATCGGCCTGGAAACCGATAAGGACATCATCGACATTTTCGACCTGGCCGAAGAAGTCAAGGTCAACAAGCAAAACCTCAAGAAAGCAGTGGGCCGCACTCTGGCCGCCCGCGTGCTCAAAACCTGGGGCGAAGACTTCGTCGACGAAGATACCGGCGAAGTTGTATCCATCGAGCGCAACGAAGTAGTGCTCGAACGCGACACCGTGCTCACCGAGGAGAGCATCGACCAAATCCTCGACAGCGGCGTGTCAACCATCCTGCTCCGCAAGGAAACCGCAAATCCCGCTGACTACGCCATCATCTTCAACACCCTCAAAAAGGACCCCACAAACTCCGAAAAGGAGGCTATCGCATATATCTACAGGCAGCTCCGCAATGCCGAGCCGCCGGATGAGACTTCGGCCCGCGAAGTGATTCAGAACCTCTTCTTCTCCGAGAAGCGCTACGACCTCGGCGAAGTAGGTCGCTATCGCCTTAACAAAAAGCTCGACCTGGGCACCCCCATGAACGTGCGCGTTCTCACCCAGGAAGACATCGTGGCCATTATCAAATACCTCATCGAACTCATCAACTCCAAGGCCGACGTCGACGACATCGACCACCTCTCCAACCGCCGCGTGCGCACCGTCGGCGAGCAGCTCTACAACCAGTTCTCCGTTGGCCTGGCCCGCATGAGCCGCACAATTCGCGAGCGCATGAACGTTCGCGACAATGAGGTATTCACCCCCATTGACCTTATCAACGCCAAAACCATTTCATCGGTCATCAACTCGTTCTTCGGCACCAACGCCCTGAGTCAGTTCATGGACCAGACCAACCCCCTGGCCGAAATAACCCACAAACGCCGCATGTCGGCCCTCGGCCCCGGCGGTCTGACCCGCGAGCGCGCCGGCTTCGAAGTGCGCGACGTACACTACACCCACTACGGCCGCCTCTGCCCGATCGAAACCCCTGAAGGCCCCAACATCGGTCTGATTTCCTCGCTCTGCGTCTACGCAAAAATCAACGACCTCGGCTTCATCGAAACCCCCTATCGCAAGGTTGAAAACGCAGTCGTTAACCTCAACAACGACGAAATCGTATACCTCACCGCCGAAATGGAGGAAAACAAAATCATCGCCCAGGGCAATGCTCCCCTCCACGACGACGGCACCTTCGTTAACTCCCGCGTAAAAACCCGCCAGGACGCCGACTTCCCCGTCGTTTCGCCCGAGCAGGTTGAACTCATGGACGTTTCGACAACCCAGATCGCCTCTATCGCCGCATCGCTCATTCCCTTCCTGGAACACGACGACGCTAACCGCGCGCTCATGGGCTCGAACATGATGCGCCAGGCAGTGCCCCTCATGCGCTCCGAAGCCCCCATCGTTGGCACCGGCCTCGAAGGCCAGCTCATCCGCGACTCGCGCACCCAGATTATGGCCGAAGGCGCAGGCACGGTAGAATTCGTCGACGCAACCACCATCCGCATCCGCTACGACCGCACCGAAGAGGAAGAATTCGTTGCTTTCGAAAGCGCAGTCAAGGAATACCACCTCCCCAAGTTCCGCAAAACCAACCAGTCAACAACCATCGACCTGCGCCCCATCTGCTCCGTCGGCGACCGAGTTGAAAACGGAACAATCCTCACCGAAGGCTACTCCACCGAAAACGGCGAGCTCGCTCTGGGCCGCAACCTCAAGGTGGCATTCATGCCTTGGAAGGGTTATAACTATGAGGACGCCATCGTGCTGAACGAACGCATGGTTCGCGAAGACATCCTGACCTCTGTCCACGTCGACGAATATCAGCTCGAAGTGCGCGAAACCAAGCGCGGCATGGAAGAACTGACCAACGACATTCCCA
>CAMWSP010000133.1 GCA_947176935.1 uncultured Porphyromonadaceae bacterium
CGCCCAAAGGCCGTCGGCACCAAGCGCCGGAGCAGCATCGGAGCGCATCCAAACACATGCGGCAACTTTCTCACCACCCAACGGCGGCTGCTGAATCACCGACACGGCACACTGCGGTGCCGCGGCTTCAACCTGCGCCTGCTTATTCGCTGCATCGCTAAGAAAATAGCGCACCATCAGCGGAGGAAACTCCAGCGAGGCGATTTCCGCATTAACCTGTTCGAGCTGCGCCGCAAATGGCAGTCCGGCTTCCGGGCGGATTATTGCATGAGCCTCGCGGCGGCCATCTGAAAACTCAAAAAATTTCTGCTGAATCATTTCTTATTATCTTTGCGACTGAGAATTAGGTTGCGGCCATAAACAAACAATCCGAATCCTTGGCCGAGAATCAAAACAATATCGTAGCGGAAAACGCCATAGGTCAGAATAACCATGGCTCCGAACAGGCTAATCCACCAGAACAGCGGCGGTAGCTCCGAACGACCCAGCCGCGACGAATACCACCACTGGTAAACGAAGCGCAAGGTCATCAGCAGCTGGCCGAACGTGCCGAAACAGAGCAGCGCCATCGGAATGTCGGGGCGCAACAGGAATTCCTCGACGAACTGCGCGGCATTGCCGGCAACAAAACCGACTGCCACGACCGGGAAGAGCAGCAACAACCACCAGCACACCGATGGCATTCTGACGCCTTTGATGTGCAGGTTCCAAACGTAGACATAATAGCTCACCAACTGCCCGGCAACCACGGCGAAGTCGGCACGCAACCAGCCATAGGTTGCCAGCAGCGCCGACCCGGCGAGAGAAAGCGCCCAGAACAGCGTGGGCGACAAAACCTTACGCGCCCGCTCGCTGAGAATCCACTGAACCAGCGTCCGGGCCGAGAAAAACACCTGCGCCAACAGGCCGACGCATGTTATCAGCAACGGATGCATCAGCCTTTCAGGTCGGTAGAACCGATTTTATAGTTATACCAGCGCGGGCGCATCCACCGGAATGCGAAGCAGTCCATGGTCGGTCCGACAAGGCGGTTGCTCAACGAAAACTTCGACTTGCCGGCCACTCGCGGAAAATGGCGCACGGGAACCTGCTTTACCTTGCCCTGCTGCAGGCCGACCAGCGCCGGCAAGAAGCGGTGCATGCCTGTGAACATCGGTATGCGGCGCGCAACATCGGTGTGAAGAATCTTCAGCGGGCAACCTGTGTCGATGGCGTCGTCGCCCGTCATCATGCGGCGGAAGCCATTGGCTATTTTGCTTTGCAGGCGCTTGAAGCCGGTATCCTTGCGGTTAGCGCGTATACCCATAACCAGCTCATAATCGTCAGCAAAATCAAGCAGCAAGTCAAAATCCTCCGGCGCGGTCTGCAGGTCGGCGTCGATATAGCCGACCAGAGGCGACTCGGCGGCGTCGAAACCGGCCTTGATGGCCGCACTCAGGCCGCAGTTCGCGGCAAACGATATATAGAACATGTTGTCGTGGCGGCTGCAAATGGCGGCAATCTTAGCCTCCGACGAGTCTGTCGACCCATCATTTACAAACAGCACACACGCAGGGCGTTTACTCTGACTCACATATGCTCCCAGCCGCTCTTCCAGCGCCCGGCAGTTATCTTCTTCGTTATAGACCGGAACAATGATTGTCAGGTCGAATTCAGCGGTTTGGTTCATAGTTGAAATATAATTTATCATTACCTTGGCCGGGCAGAAGCAAAGCGATTCCTTTCGGAAGCTCAAACCCCGGAGCCGAGGCATCAACAATCGTTACCGGAACGGAAAAATATGCATCAATATTCTCGCCGCGACGAACCTGCGCATCAACCCATACGGCATCGGGATTGAGCGCTGCCACCCGGCGGCATACCGGTTCGTAGCTAATCAGCGGATTCACCTCTGGCAACAACCACGAAGCCACAAAAAGCAGCCCTAAAATAGCTATAGCAGTAATCTTCACTCCCTTGAGCAAACCACGGCTGTTGCAAAGCGACGCTCCGTAGAACACTCCAAATGGTATTGCCGGAAGCAGATAAACCTGCAGCTTCGAGCTGACGCACGAAAGCATCACGAAAGTAACGGCAAACACCGCCACCATCATTTTGCGGAAATCGCCGCGCAGGGCAATTTCGCGGTTGCGGGCAATCACCCATACATAAAGCAGCGACCAGGGCGCGATAACGTACCAGACGCATCCGCAGTAGTACCACCACGGCCTGTCGTGTGTAAACGCATTGTGGGCGCGGTCAACCGTTTGATGAAACAACAGATTATTCAGATAATCCGGACCACCTTCCATAAACACTCCGCCGAACCAGCAGGCACACCCCCCGAGCAACACTGCCCATGCCGGCCAGCCCCAGATTCTGCGGAAAAGCCCGATGCGGCGAATCCATGCCAGATATGCCACTGAACCAAGCAGCGGAATCAGAACGCCATAAGGCCCCTTGGTGAAAAGCGCCAGAAAAACATACAGGCCCAACAGCGCCTCGTGGCGTCGCGAAGGCTCGCCCTGCGCCATTCTCCACACCTGGCGGAGCGCCAGAACGACAAACAGCGTAAGGAGCATATCCATGCGCAACGTCAGCGCCAGCCCGGGGAAAAAGCCACAGGTAAACAGCATCAGCAAGGCGGCCTGAAGCTGCTGCACCGTCAGAAACGGTCGCGCCCAGCCTGCCATTATGCGGCCAACAAGCAGCATCGGAACCAGCGAAAACAACCCGATCAGCCACTCGCAATTCTGACCTAAGAGTGCACGGGCGCCAACCACCAGCCAAAGATACAGCGGCGGTTTATCGGCATAAATCTCGCCATGATTCGAAAAACACCAGAAAGAACCATTGCGCAGCGCCTCGTCGGCAATGCTCAGATAGCGCAACTCATTGTCGGGGGTAGCATCGCGCAGCAACAAAGCCGGCAGCATAGCCGCGGCCGCCACCACATATATCCACCAAGTAGAATCTTTCCAGTTTTTCACACTGCAAATTTATGAAAAATTTCTTTATTTCAAAAAATGTTCTTACATTTGCACCAAATATATATTATCAACCAAAAATTCTAACACATGGCAGAACATAACGAAAAGCTTTTTGACATGTTTCCCGCAATCAGCGCCGAAGAATGGCGCGCCAAGGTCGATGCAGACCTCAAGGGCGTGCCGTTTGAGAAGAAACTCGTTTGGCGCACCAACGAGGGTTTCAATGTCAACCCCATGTATCGTCGCGAAGACATCGCCGATCTGAAAACCACCGAGAGCCTTCCCGGTCAGTATCCCTACATTCGCGGCACCCGCACCAATAATAACTGGCTTATCCGCCAGGAAATCATTGCCGACAATGCCGTCGACGCCAATGCCAAGGCCAAGGAAGTGCTGACCAAGGGCGCAACGTCGCTGGGCTGGCACATGCCCGAAGTAACAGCCGAAGCTCTGGCCGCGTTCCTCGACGGCATTGACCTGACTCAAGTCGAAATCAACCTTAGCTGCTGCGTTCGCAAGGCTGAGGAACTGACTTCTCTGCTGGTGGCTTACGTTGAAAGCGTAGGCGCAACCGAAACTTTCAAAGGCTCGATTAAGTTCAACCCTTGGAAGCGCGAACTCAAACACGGCTCCAAGGCTCCCATCGACGGCATCGCAACCGCCGCCTCGATGCTCCGCATCGCTGCTCCGGTCAAGGGCCTGCGTCTGTTCAGCGTCGATTCCGCTCAACTGACCAACGGCGGCGCCTATATCTACCAGGAACTTGGCTATGCGCTGAGCTGGGGCGCACAGTGGATGACCTCGCTGACCGACGCCGGTTTCAGCGCCGATGAGGTTGCCTGCCGCATCAAGTTCGACATGGGTATTTCCACGAACTACTTCATGGAACTGGCCAAATTCCGCGCAGCCCGTCTGCTCTGGGCCCAGATCGTTGAGCAGTATAAGCCCGAATGCCTCTGCTCGGCCAAGATGATGGCCCACGCTTCGACCTCGCGCTACAACCAGACCATCTACGACGCCCACGTTAACCTGCTCCGTTCGCAGACCGAAGCCATGAGCGCCGCTCTAGCCGGTGTGGACTCCATCACGGTTGTTCCCTTCGATGAACCGTTCAAGACTCCCGATGATTTCTCGGAACGCATTGCCCGCAACCAGCAGTTGCTGCTGAAGGAAGAAAGCCATCTCGACAAAGTTGTTGACCCTGCCGGCGGTTCTTACTATATCGAAACCCTCACCGTCAGCCTGGCCAACGAAGCCTGGAAGCTCTTCCTGGGCGTTGAAGCCGAAGGCGGTTTCGCCAAGTCCGTTGAAGAAGGCAAGATTCAGGCCGCAGTCAACGAAAGCAACGAAAAACGCCATGCCGACATGGCCCGCCGCAAAGAAATCCTGCTCGGCACCAACCAGTTCCCCAACGTGAACGAAATGGCCGCTTCGAAAATCGAACGCGACGAAAACGGCGGCTGCGGCTGTGGCTGCCACGTTGAAGGCACCGGCGGCATCAACGCAACCCGCCTGGCATCCGACTTCGAGCAGCTGCGTCTTGCAACCGAGCGCGCCGCCAACCGCCCCAAGGTGTTTATGCTCACCATCGGCAACCTGGCCATGCGCCTGGCCCGCTCGCAGTTCTCGGGCAACTTCTTCGGTTGCGCCGGCTATGAGATTATCGACAACAACGGCTTCGCAACAGTGGCCGAAGGCGTCGACGCCGCAATGAAGGCCGGAGCCGACATCGTTGTGCTCTGCTCCAGCGACGACGAATATGCCGAATATGCTCCCGACGCCTACAAGCTCCTCAACGGCAAAGCCGAATTCGTTGTTGCCGGCGCTCCCGCCTGCACAGAAGAGCTCAAGGCCATGGGCATTCAGAACTTCATTCACGTTCGCAGCAACGTTCTCGAAACGCTCCGCGAATTTAACGCCAAACTTCTCCGATAAGCCATGAAACCTGATTTTAGCAATATCAACATTGCGGAAGTAACCGCTCCCGAAGCCAAGGCTGCCGCCACTGCTGCCGTCGGCGAAGACTGGCTCACCCCCGAGCGCATCACCGTTAAACCCATCTACACCAAAGAAGACCTTCAGGGTCTGGAACACCTCGACTACGTTGCCGGTCTGCCTCCCTATCTGCGTGGCCCGTATAGCGGCATGTATGCCATGCGCCCCTGGACCATCCGCCAGTATGCCGGCTTCTCCACCGCTGCGGAATCCAATGCCTTCTACCGCCGCAACCTTGCTTCGGGCCAGAAGGGTCTGAGTGTGGCCTTCGACCTTGCAACACACCGTGGCTACGACGCTGACCACGAACGCGTTGTTGGCGACGTTGGTAAAGCCGGTGTGAGCATATGCTCGCTCGACGACATGGAAGTGCTCTTCGACGGCATTCCTTTGAACAAAATGTCGGTTTCCATGACCATGAATGGCGCCGTACTTCCCGTTCTGGCCTTCTATATCAACGCAGGCCTCGAACAAGGCGCCAAACTCGAAGAAATGGCCGGCACCATTCAGAACGACATTCTGAAAGAGTTCATGGTGCGCAACACCTATATATATCCGCCGGAATTCTCGATGCGAATCATTGCCGACATCTTCGAGTACACCTCGCAAAACATGCCCAAGTTCAACTCGATTTCCATTTCTGGCTACCACATGCAGGAAGCCGGCGCTACCGCCGACATCGAGCTGGCCTACACCCTGGCCGACGGCCTTGAATATCTCCGCGCCGGCGTCAACGCAGGCATGGATATCGATGCCTTCGCTCCCCGCCTGTCGTTCTTCTGGGCTATCGGCATGAACTTCTTCATGGA
>CAMWSP010000134.1 GCA_947176935.1 uncultured Porphyromonadaceae bacterium
GCAGTGCAATTCATAAAGAGTTGCACTGCAAATGTATATTGTATCAGAATCTGTCAGAACCACTTGCGCCGCAGTTATGAACTGGGGCTTTCTTGAGAACTGGAAGAGCACCGCTCCGGTTGAGGCTTAAGCGAGAATCAGCCTTTCCGGCCCGTTGGGTTGGCCGGAATAAATGTTTAATCCGTAGTTTTTTATTCCACATTATGAACAATCTTCGATTGCTCACGGGGGCTTGCATAATGCTCCTGTCGGGCAGCGGAGCCGGTGCATATGGTCAGTCGGTGATTACTCTGGAGCAGATTTTCGAGAGTGCCGAGGCCAACAGCGCGAGACTCCGCCCGTCACTGACGAATCAAATTGAGGCCGAGCGCGAAATAAGCGTTGCCCGCGCCGGCCGTTTACCTGACATCAATGCGTCGCTCTCGCTGAGTTATATCGGCGACGGGTTCACCACCAAGCGCGATTTCAGCGATTATCAGAAGGCAGCCATACCTCATTTCGGCAGCGGGCTGTCGGTCAACGTTACTCAGCCCGTGTATGCCGGCGGCGCCATTACGAGCGCCATAGAGATGGCCGAGCTCAAATCGACTGCCGCGCGCTATGCGGCCGACTTTCAGCGCGACAATATCCGCTTTCAATTAGCGGGTTTTTATCTCGACATTTACAAGTGTCGGAATCTGCGCGATGTTGTCGAAGCGAATATCGCGGCCGCACGCAAGGTGCTGAAAGATATGCAGGCGCGCTATGAGCAGGGTACCGCTTTGCAGAACGACATTACCCGCTATGAGCTGCTCGTTTCCAATCTGGAACTGCAGCTGGTAAAGATTGACAATACCATAGCTATTCTCAACGACAACTTGGTAACCACCGCCGGATTGCCGGCCGGAACGGTTATTGTTCCCGACAGCACGATTCTTGACCGCTCATTGCCGAAGGATGGCGCCGGATGGTGGCAAGGTGAGGCCGAAGCGCACTCGCCGTCGCTGAGCATGGCGCGCTCGGGGTTGGAAATCAGCCGCAAGGCCGAATCGCTGGTCAAGTCTGAAAGGTTGCCTAAAATCGGACTGCAGGCCGGCTGGAGTCTCGACGGGCCGATTCTCGTTGAAGTGCCGCCGATTAACCGCAATCTCAGCTACTGGTTTGTCGGGGTAGGGGTGAGCTATAATATTTCGTCGCTCTATAAGAGCAATAAATCTCTGGCCAAAAGTCGCATAGCTACGCAGCGCGCACGCGAGGAGTACGACGCCGCCCGTGAGAATGTCATGCTGGCCGTCAATGCGGACCATGTTCGCTATCTTGAGGCTTATGAGGAGCTTAAAACCCAGCAGAAGAGCGTTGAGCTGGCCGAGCGCAACTATCGCACGACCTCAACGCGCTATTCCGCCGATATGGCGCTGATAACCGACATGCTCGACGCCGCGAATGCCAAACTCGATGCCGAGCAGAGCCTTGTCAACGCCCGAATCAACATTATTTACTATTACTACAAACTATTGTTTACATCAGGAAAGATATGAAACACGGAACCAAAAAGATATTGTCATATATAGTTGCTTGCGCAGTGATTGTGGCTGCTGCGATTTGGGTATGCGCCAAGTTCGTTCATCTTGGCAACGTTGAGTTCACCGATAACGCACAGATCAGGCAGCAGATAGTGCCGGTCAACAGCCGCGTGCAGGGCTATATAAAAGAAATTCGCTTCACCGAGTATGAGCAGGTTAAAAAGGGCGATACTCTGGTGATTATCGACGATGCGGATATGCGGCTTAACGTTGCCCGCGCCCGAGCCGACTATCAGAATGCTCTGGCGGGCCGCGATGTTGCCGACCGGTCGGTGACTTCCGCAGCGGCCAATGTGCAGGTCAGCGAGGCTTCTATTGCGGAAGCGAAAGTGCTGATGGACATGTCGGCCACCGATCTGGCGCGCTATGAGAAGTTGCTGGAGCAGGATGCGGTGACACGTCAGCAGTTTGACGCCGCCAAAACCGACTATGAGGCCAAGCGTGCGCGCTATGAAATGCTGTCGCGCCAGCGTTCGGCAACTTCAACGGTGGTCGACATCAACCGCCGGCGCATATCGCAGTCCGAAGCAGGCATAGAGCTGTCCAAGGCGCTGCTTGAAACCGCTGAGTTGAACCTGAGCTACACGGTTATTCTCGCGCCGTGCGACGGCTACACGTCCCGCAAGGAAATCCAGGTAGGCCAGCTCGTTCAGCCGGGACAGACGCTGCTTGACATCGTTGACTCGCAAGATATATGGGTAACCGCCAACTATAAGGAAACCCAGCTCAGCCACATAGCTCCCGGCAGCAGTGTGGAAATAGAGGTTGACGCTATTCCCGGAGTAACGTTTACCGGCAAGGTTAAAGCCATATCGACTGCCACCGGCGCCTCGCTGTCGCTTATGCCGCAGGATAATTCGGCCGGCAATTTCGTTAAGGTGCGTCAGCGCGTACCGGTCAGAATCGAATTCGATGCCGACAACAAGCCTGAAGATATGGCAAAGCTGCGCGCCGGCATGAACGTTGAATGTAGCGTTCGGTATTGATATGGCTGACTGGCACGCCCCTCAGGGACCTTTTGACATTCCTGAAGTTCCTGACTTCGTTCCCCGGCGGCTGAAACCTTATCTGTTCATTTTCTTTGTTCTGATAATTCAGTTCTCCGGCGGTTTATATCTTGCTGCAGCCACCGACATGGTAGGCACCACGGCGCTGATGCAGGAAGATATTCTGATGGCCGGCTATGCGTCGCTCATCGGCATGTCGATCAACTTTGCCGTTATGTTCCGCATAAAGTTCCGTTTTTCAACACGCACCCAGCTGCTTGCAGCGGCTATGGTGCTGATTGCAGCGAACTTTATCTGCGCGCATACCGATTGCGTTCCTGTGCTGGTTATTACCTGCTTCATTGCCGGCTGGTTCCGCATGCAGGCAACCCTGGCCTGCAACTCAACCATTCAGCTTTGGTTGACACCGGTGCGCGATATGGCCGTGTTCTTCTGCTATGTCTACATAATAGTCGACAGCGTTATCCAGCTCAGCGGCATCGCCACTATCTACACCGCGTTTTTCGCCCAGTGGGAGTATATGCACTGGATAATGACCGGGCTGTTGGCCCTGCTGATGGCTATGGTGTTGCTGCTGGTCAAGCCGCTGCGCGGGCCGATGTATATTCCGCTGCTCGGCATTGACTGGCTCGGCGCGCTGCTGTGGGCCGGTTTTATGATGTGCGTTACTTTCATTTGCGTCTATGGCAGTTATTTCGACTGGTGGGATGCGGTAGAAATCCGCGGCGCCGCGCTGCTTGCGCTGGGTTGTCTGGGCGTTAACCTATGGCGAGCCACGTTCCTGCATCATCCGTATATCACCTTCCAGGCAATGAAGAACCGCAACGTTGTGCGCGCCACCGGCATCTACCTTGTGTTCTTCACGCTGATGGCTACCGAGCATGTGTTTGAACATAGCTATGCCGCCGCCATTCTCGGCTTTGATGAAACGAATCTCATTGACCTCAACTGGTATGTGTTTGCCGGAATCCTGGCCGGGTGCGCTTTCACCTATTTCACATTCGCACTGCGGAAGTGGCGCTATAAAACCATGACCGCCATAGCCTTTGCGATGGCAATAGTTTATCTGGCCTACTTCTATTTCCTGATAGACTACGGAGTTGAAAAGGAGATGCTTTTCATTCCGCTGTTTGCCCGCGGAGCGGCTTCGGTAATCATATCCATAGTTTTCCTGACATCCATAGTGCAGAGCGGACTGTCGTTTCAGGTCTTTCCGCAGGCCCTGACCATCAATGGCTTCACCGGCGCCGTTTTGGGTGCAACGTTCGGGCCGGCTGTTGTTGGTGAACTGCTGCGACACACTGTGGCCAAAAACGCTGCGCTCCTTGGCGCAGACATCGTCGGTACCAATCCCGACGTTGCTTATGCCCCCTTCGGACAACTCTACGGCATGGTGCAACTTCAGGCGCTCGTAGTTTCCATGAAAGAAATCTACGGCTGGTTGCTCATGGCTGCCATAGCTTTCCTGCTGATAATCCTGGTCAGCTACAGCTCTGTCCGGCCCTTTGCCATCTTCCCCAAATGGCGCACCATCCGTCGCACCCTCAAACACCTTTCCCGTCCAATCAACCCTATCCAAGCTGCGGAGCAATAGTCTCCGCAACTTGGATATTGACGAAGATGGATTAAGTTGGATTTTGTAGGCACGGCAATTAGTGTTAACTTTGCGGACATGAACCAAACTATTGATTACAGTGCGTTCATGTCCAAATTGTGTTTGGCTGTTGAACAACGCTTGGAGAGAAAGATGAGTTCTCCCCGCGATTTCGAGTTCCTATCAGATGAGTTGTCGAAGGCGGGGTCAAGAGTGTCTGCTTCAACGCTTAAACGCATATGGGGCTATAATCGCGACATATCGAGCACGTACAGGCCGTATAAGTACACTCTGGTTTCCTTGGTGAATCTTCTGGGCTATAAGGATCTCGATGATTTTGAGCTGAATTACGACAGGGAGCAGATTCAGTCGGCGGAGTTTTCGGGTGATACGGTCATGGCCGACGAAATTGCGGTTGGCAGCATCGTTGAGCTGAGCTGGGCTCCCGACCGGGTGTGTAAGCTGAGTTGCACGGATTGCGGCGTGTTTAAGGTCGTGTATTCCGAGCGCGGACGTTTGAATGCCGGCGACGTTGTGAAGTTCCTGAGCCTAACCCAGAATGCACCGCTCTATTTCAACGAGGTTGTGCGCTCCAACAGCGACGAAACGTTCGTTTACACGGCCGGCCAGCGCACCGGCGTCCGCTACCGTATCCGCGGCATCATCAACACCGGCGAGGACTCCATTATCAGCTGACCCCGGCGATATTATCATTTTTTGGAGAATATTATTTTGAAAGGCCAAAGAATGAGTTTAAACATCAGCCAAAGAGGAAAGAATATCAGACCGAATAGCCAAACCCAAGCGCATCCGATTCGACCTTTTTTCCGCCCATCGAATATCGCATTGCCGGTGAGCAGATCTATGCCGAGAAGAGCGAAAAAATACTTCCAGAACTTTCCCATCGATATAGTTAGTGTTTTAAGGTAGTGACTGTTTATAGGCGCAGGCCAACGTTATGAATCATGATACCATAGCGTTGGCCTGCGCCGGATTAAATGTTTATTTCTTAGCCGCTGCGGCGAGAGTGTCATCGTCGTTTGAGAGCTTGGTGTCTGCGGCGTTGGCAACCTGCACACCGATACCATAGGCATCGGCTACCATTTTCTCGAAGCTACCCACCTTGCGGTTGGAGCCTACAGTGATTTCGCCCCCTTTGGCGCCCTCTGCACGGATTGAGGCCAGTGTTGCGTCTTCCTTTGCCGGAGACTTGCACGTCGTAGTTGTGTAAACACGCAGTGTTAGACCGAAAGTTTCTTTAAATTTTTCCTTCAGGCCTTTCACTTTCATGCGGCCATCGATTCTGAATTCTGCCATAATTTAGTTAAGTGATTGTGTTAATGGTTTATGAGTATTACTTATTAGCGTCGTTTCTTTGATGTTCCCAAAATCGCACCGATAATCATTGCGCCTACTTTCCGCTCAAGGCCTTGACGAGTAGTTGGAATGCCTGTGGCACTTGATATTTTGCGTTTAGCGGCAGTAATGCCTACGGCTCGTTTCCAGGAAAATGATAGCCCGGGAATTTTCATTTAATATATGCTTTTAGATTGTTTCAGGCGGTAAAATATTTATATCCGAAGTAGTA
>CAMWSP010000135.1 GCA_947176935.1 uncultured Porphyromonadaceae bacterium
CGATTTCTTCCATTTTTTTCTTGTAACCGTCTTTGGTCATGTAAGTTATAGCCATGATGAAAGGGTTGGTTTAGGTTTTTCAAAGATAGTAAAAAAATGAATCTCGCGGCGATTGGCCGTCGAGACCCTTAGGGGCAAGCGGATGCCGCGAGCGGCACCCGTTGTTGCCCGCAAAGTTACGCAAAAAACTTTAAATACGAAAAGTTTTTGCCGAAATTATTTTATCAGTTCGCGCAGAGTGGTGTAGAACGCAGGGTCCTCGCCGATGGTGGTGTTGCGCACCTTGCCTTCGGGGTCAATGATAAGCTTGGTCGGAAAACCGCGCAGAGAGTATTCCTTGATAATCTTGTCGTAGTTCTCCGGATCGGCCCACACGTTAACCCAGGGCAGTTCATACTGCTTGAGCGCGGCGAGCCACTTCTCCTTCGAATCGCGGCAGGCCACTCCAACGAACGCAACCTTATCGCCCAGTTCCTTATAGTTCTCCTTCATCTGCGGAAAACCTTTGATGCACCAGCCGCACCATGAGCCCCAGAAATCCAGAACTACCCACTTGCCGCGGAAGTCGGAGAGCTTCACGATTTTGCCGTTGGCATCGGCCAGAGCGAACTCGGGAGCCGGCTGACCGTTAGGAATGCCGGGAGCCATGTTTTGCGCGCAGGCGCCCAGCGCCATCGAAACGCAAACGGTTATCAGAGTCAGTAATTTTTTCATAATTCAATCAGTTAGGATTTTGATATATCAACTCAGAATATAAACGGAATAATCGCCTTTTGGTTCAGCGGGCCGAACTCGCGCTGATAGCGCGCGTTGATTTTCAGCGCGCGGGGAGCCAGATTGGCAAAAGTCCAGAGCGCGAACACCGCACCGGCCCAGCTCCAGGTCAGTATGGCGAAACCGACCCACTCCATAAATTCGCCAAGATAGTTGGCCGAGGTCACATAGCGGAACATGCCGCCGCGCGGCAGGTAGTGGCGGGTGTCACCCGGCTTGCGCAGATTGCGGATAATGTGGTCGCTGTGCAGGTTGGTAGCCATGCCCCAGAAAAACACCAGGGTGCCCAAAATAAACTGCCAAGAGCCCAACCACGACGCCGGATAGCGCTCTGGAGAGCTCACATAGAATATCCAGCCGCCCTGCATCAGCGCGTTGAGCGAATTAAACAGCACGCCCATCAGCATGATTGCCAGCGGCATACGACTCTTGCCCTTCATCATCAGCGGAAAAATAAACGAGCGCTGGAAATAGTGCAGCTCAAAAATCAAAAACATGGCCAGCGGTGCAGCCTCGGCGCGGCGCGGCGACAACACGCAGAGCACCAGCATGATAACAAACACCGGCGCCTCCATCAGAACCCAGCCCAGCTTATTGTTGACCGACGGGCCCCATTTCGGAGTGTATGCTATACCATAACCGGCCTCCACCTTCAGCAGGGCCAGAAACACAACAACGGCCGTTGCGGCCATTATCCACAGGAATACCTCAAAGTTATGAGGTTGAAAAAGAAAGAAATCCATACTGCCTGCAAATTTACGCAAAATTTCTCACCCCACCAAACCCCCGAAATTTTTTCGGCAAATAGGTTTGGGTTTCGGAAAAAATTCTTAAATTTGCCACATTATAGAACCGATTATGACACAACAGACCCCCACAACCATCGACATTCAGGAAGAAGACCGCATGATTGAAGCCGAGTTTCAAGACGTGCTTCATGGCTATCTGAACTCCAATCATCGCAAAAAGGTTGAAATCATCGAACGCGCTTTCCGCTTTGCCAAGTCAGCCCACGCCGGTGTGCGCCGGCGCAGCGGCGAACCCTACATCCTCCACCCTATCGCGGTGGCCCGCATCGCGTCGCAGGAAATAGGCCTCGGCTCCACAAGCATTTGCGCGGCGCTGCTCCACGACGTAGTCGAGGACACGGACTACACCGTTGAGGACATACGCTCGAACTTCGGCGACAAAATCGCCCAGCTCGTTGAGGGTCTGACCAAGATTTCCGGCGGCATTTTCGGCGAACACGCCTCGGCCCAGGCGGAGAACTTCCGCAAGCTGCTGCTGACAATGAACGACGACATCCGCGTTGTCCTCATTAAAATGGCCGACCGCCTCCACAACATGCGCACCCTCGGTTCCATGGCGCCGAACAAGCAATACAAGATTGCCGGCGAAACGCTCTATATTTACGCTCCTTTGGCACATAGACTTGGACTTTTTGCCATAAAAACCGAGCTGGAAGACCTAAGTTTTAAGTACGAACACCCAACTGCATACCAAAATATTGCCGAACAAATCGAGGCCACAGAGCGCAAGCGCCGCATGATTTATGAGGACTTCGCCGCTCCTATCAACGCCAAACTCACTGAGTTAGGCATTAAGTTTCAGGCAAAATACCGGCTCAAGAGCGTCTACAGCATCTGGCGCAAGATGGAAACCAAAAAGATTCCATTCGAGGAGGTCTACGACCTCTACGCCATGCGCATAATCTTCAAAAGTCCCGACCCAGCCCACGAAAAGGAACTGAGCTGGCGCATATATTCCGCTATAACAGACATTTATAAGCTACATCCCGACCGCACGCGCGACTGGATCAGCGTTCCGAAAGCCAACGGCTACCAGGCGCTGCATCTGACCGTTATGGGCGCCGACGGCAACTGGGTTGAAATCCAGATTCGCTCCGAGCGCATGGACGACATTGCCGAACGCGGTTTCGCCGCCCACTGGAAATACAAGGATGGCGAAGGCGACGAAGAAACCGAACTGAGCCAATGGCTTGAAACCATCAAGGATATTCTCGAAAGCCCCGAACCGAGCGCGCTCGACTTCCTCGACACGGTGAAACTCAACCTTTTCGCCAACGAAATAGTGGTTTTCACCCCCAAAGGCGAGCCTATCACCCTGCCGGCCAAGGCAACAGTGCTCGACCTGGCGTTTACCCTCCACAGCCAGCTGGGCACGCACTGCATAGCCGGCAAGGTAAACCACAAGCTCGTAGCGCTTTCAACCCCCCTGGAAAGCGGCGACCAGGTGGAAATCATAACCTCCCAGGCCCAGCAGCCGCAACCCGAATGGCTCAACTTCCTGGCCACAGCCAAGGCGCGCACCAGTCTACGCCAGGCCCTGCGCCGCGACCGCCAGCCGCTGATTGACCGTGGCCGCACAATGTTTGAAGAAGCATGTCTGAAAGCCGGAATCGAGGAGAATAACGAACTCTTCACCAAGCTGATGGGCCGCTACCACGTCAACTCGCGCGAGGACGTTTACGTCGGTATCGCCAACGGCGAAATCGACCCGGCCGAAACCTTCGAGAGCATTCGCAAGGCAACCAAGCCGGCAGGCGCCGCAGCCCAGACTTCGGCCCTGTTCAAAAAGCTGCTCAATCCGTTCGGTCCGGCAAAGAAAAAGCCTATGGACAAATGGAAAGCCGACGACGAGGAAGTTGCCATCAACGTCAAGGAAACCTACATTCTCCGCACCAAGGACGGCAAAGAGAACTACCGGCTGGCAGAATGCTGCAACCCGATTCCGGGCGACGACGTTATGGGCTTCATTGAAGACGACGGCACCGTTACGGTTCACTCGCTGACCTGCCCACGCGCCGCCCTGCTCAAGGCAACCTATGGCCACCGCATTCTGATGACCCGCTGGGAGCAGCGCGCCGAAACCCGCTTTAAGGCCGAAGTGCAGCTCGAAGGCATTGACCGCCGGGGCATACTTCAGGAAATCAGCGCCGTTGTTAGCGGAGTGCCCAACATTGACCTGCGCGAGTTCGCAATCGAAGCGACCAACGAGGTGTTCAACGGCCATCTGGTAGTCAAGGTATCAGATACGGCGGCAGTCGACACCCTGTGTGCGAAACTTAAGAAAATCAACGGCGTGACCGCCGCAACCCGAATTTGACATGAGCAAAAAGACTCTCTACACTTCCCAGATTCTGATTCTTCTGCTCGGAGTGGCTTTCGTTGTGTGGCTGCTGCCGCGCCACTCGGCGTCGAGCTATATCTATCAGGTGAACCGACCCTGGAACTATCAGTTGCTGACCGCACCTTTCGACCTGCCGATTCGGCCTGACTCAGTCAGCGCCCAGGCGGCCATCGACTCCATAAACCGCACTTTCGTGCCGGTCTACAAGCGCCAGCCATCTGTCGATGAAAACGTGCGCTCCCGCTTCACAAAAGCAATCGGTCAGGTCAACGTTTCTGCCTCGACGCGCTCCCAGCTCAATGCCCGCCTGCGTCAGGTCTACACCGACGGCATAGTCGACGAAGAGGTGTTCAACAGCATCTCCACCGGACGGCTTCCGGCCGTGAGAACGGTCAGCGGCAACTCGCTCACCCGCAAATCTACCGCTCAGTTTCGGTCGCCCCGTCGCGCCTACGAATGGATCAAGGAGCAGCTGCCCGCCGATGAAGCAGGCTACGCCATTGAGCAGTCAAAACTCGCCTCGATGCTCACTCCCAACGTGGTGCTCGATACCGTTATGTCGGCGCGCCTGCTCAGCGACCTCCAGCAGCGAGCAACCGCCCCCATAGGCGTTATCCAGCAGGGCGAACGAATAATCGACCGCGGCGAAGTGGTCACCCCGCAGCTCTACACCATTCTCCGCACCTACGAAGCCATGCAGGCCGAACGCGGCAACGGCGCCGACGGCAACGGCTTCTACGCCTGGCTGGCCAAGAGCCTTTATGTAGGCATCCTTTTCATGCTCCTGGGAGTGTTCCTCTACTATTTCCGGCGCCGCCTGTGGTGCCAGCCCCGAGTAGTGGCCTTCCTGGTGGGCCTGGTTACCGCCTTCTGCATCTTCGCGTTCATTATGTCCAACAGCTTCGACATGGGGCTCTACATCGTGCCCTTCTCAATGGTGGCCATAATGATTATTGTGTTCTTCGATGGCCGCACCGCAATGTTCACCACCCTGGTGGCCACGCTGCTCTGCTCCGTGATAGCCCACTTCCCGCTCGAATTCATCGCCATGCAGTTCGTTGCGGCATCCATAGCCATCAACTCGCTCAAAGAGCTCAGCCGCCGCTCCCAGCTGCTGCGCACCGCGCTGCTGGTTTATCTGGGCTACGCGCTCACCTACCTGTCGGTCAACGTTATGCTCACCGGCAACTTCTCGTCACTCACCCCGCGCATGTTCGGCTTCCTGGCCATCAACGTGGTGCTGGTTTCGTTCGCCTATGTGCTGGTGTTCATTTTCGAGCGCTGGCTCGGCTTCACGTCAACCGTGGGCCTGGTGGAGCTCAGCGACATCAACCACCCCCTGCTGCGCGAACTCTCGCGCGAATGCCCCGGCACCTTCCAGCATGCCATGGGGGTCAGCAACCTCGCCGCCGAAGCCGCCTCGAAGCTCGGCGCTAACGTGCAGCTCATCCGTGCCGGCGCTCTCTACCACGACATCGGCAAAATCCAAAACCCGGCCTTCTTCACTGAAAACCAGCATGGCGTAAATCCTCATAGCGCCATCGACCCCGAACAGAGCGCCCGCATAATCATCAACCACGTGGCCGACGGCCTCCGACGCGCCGAAAAAGCCAAACTTCCCGGCGCCATCCGCAAGTTCATTGCCGAACACCACGGCCACGGAATGGCCCGCTACTTCTACGTAACGACCTGCAATAACCACCCCGGCGAAAACATCGACCCCGCCCCCTACACCTATCC
>CAMWSP010000136.1 GCA_947176935.1 uncultured Porphyromonadaceae bacterium
GTCCGATAGAGGGCGCACGCCAGATGCTTCGCAACAAGTTCGCCAAGAAGCCTGCCGTTTTCGAAGCTAACGCCAAGGTGCTCGAAGCCGGCTATAACTACGGCGCCAACACCCACGCCTCGACCTCGACCTACCGCATTGAAAGCGACAATGCCAAGCCCGGTGTTTACACCGACATTCAGGGCAACAAGGCAACCGCCTGGGGCCTGATTATGGCTTCGGAACGTTCCGGCCGTCCGCTTTTCCTGGGTTCATATCCCATCACCCCGGCAACCGACATTCTCCACGAGCTGGCCAAGCGCAAAGACCTGGGCGTAAAAGCCGTTCAGATGGAAGATGAAATTGCCGGCGTATGTTCCGCCATCGGCGCATCGTTTGCCGGTTCGCTGGCCGTTACGTCTACCTCCGGCCCGGGTCTGGCACTGAAGAGCGAGGCCATCGGCCTGGCCGTCATGGCCGAGCTGCCGCTGGTTGTTATCGACGTTCAGCGCGGCGGCCCCTCGACCGGCCTTCCCACCAAAACCGAGCAGACCGACCTGATGCAGGCTCTTTACGGCCGCAACGGCGAGTGTCCGCTTTGCGTGGTTGCACCGACTTCACCGACCGATTGCTTCGACATGGCATTCGAGGCCTGCCGCATTGCAATGGAACATATGACTCCGGTGATTTATCTGAGCGATGCCTTTATCGGCAACGGTTCGTCGGCATGGCGAGTGCCCGACGTTGAGGATTATCCGGAAATCCACCCGCCGCTGCTGCCGGCCGAGAAAGCCGATGGCAACTGGCATCCATATGAGCGCAACGAGGATTGCGTTCGCTACTGGGCTATTCCGGGTACTGCCGGCGCCACCCACCGTTTGGGCGGCCTTGAAAAAGACTCGCGCACGGGCGCCATATCGACCGACTCGCGCAACCATGCCCAAATGGTTGAACTGCGTCGCGAAAAGGTTGCGCGCATAGCCAACGATATTCCCGAGCAGAAAGTTTACTTCCCCGACGCCGACACACTGCTGGTTGGCTGGGGCGGCACCTACGGCCACCTGCGCACGGCAGCAAGCGAGCTCAACGAGCAGGGCATCAAGGTTGCTTTCACCCAGCTGCGCTACATCAACCCGCTGCCGCGCAACTTCGGCGACATTATGGGGCGCTACAAGAAGGTAATCGTTGCCGAGCTCAACACGGGCATGCTGGCCGACTACCTTCAGATGCAGTTCCCCGGAACGGAAATCAGCCGCATCAACAAAATCCAAGGTCAGCCCTTTATGGTCTGCGAAATCGTTAACGCCGTTAAAGAAATTCTGAAATAATGGAAAATCAAGCATATACGCCCCAAGATTATAAGAGCGACCAGAGTGTGCGCTGGTGTGCCGGCTGCGGCGACCACGCAGTGCTTAACTGCCTGCACAAGGCCATGGCCGAACTGGGCATTCCGCCCCATATGACCGCCGTTATCTCCGGCATAGGCTGCTCCTCGCGCCTGCCTTATTACTGCAACACCTATGGCTTCCACACCATTCACGGCCGCGCAGCCGCAGTGGCTACCGGCTTCAAGGTGGCCAATCCGCAAATGACCGTTTGGCAGGTGAGCGGCGACGGCGACGGCCTTGCAATCGGCGGTAACCACTTCATCCACGCCCTGCGCCGCAACGTAGACATCAACATTTTGCTGCTCAACAATAAAATCTACGGTCTGACCAAGGGCCAGTATTCGCCCACGTCGCCGCGCGGCTTCGTGAGCAAATCGTCGCCCTACGGCACGACGGAAGACCCCTTCGTGCCCGCCGAACTCGCTTTCGGCGCCCGTGCGACCTTCTTTGCCCGCTCAATCGACGTTGAGCTGGACAATACGCGCCGCTGCATGGTTGCGGCCGCCAAGCATCGCGGTGCGGCAGTGACCGAGATTCTGCAGAACTGCGTGATTTTCAATAACGGCATTCATGACGACATTGCCAACCGCGAATATCGCGCGGACCGCACGATAACGCTGGTTCACGGCGAGAAAATGCTCTTCGGCAAGAATAAGGAATTCGGCCTGGTTCAGGACGGATTCGCACTGAAGGCAGTGAAAGTTGGCGAGGACGGCTACACAATAGACGACGTTCTGACCCACGACGCACACTGCCAGAGCGACATTCTGCACCGCCAGCTGGCGCTGATGGACGGGCACTCGCTGCCGCTGGCTATCGGCGTTATCCGCGACGTTGAGGCTCCGGCCTATAATGAAGAGCTGGAGGCTCAGGTTGCCAAGGTGCATAAGTTTGACAAGCTGCGCGACATGATTCTTGCCGGCGAAACCTGGACAGTGGAATGAACGTAGGAGATACCGTTTCCGACCTGCTGGGCCTCGATGCCGAGGGCAAGGAAGTTCGCCTGAGCGATGAGCCCGACGCAACAACAGTTTTGTATTTCTACCCGAAAGACATGACTTCGGGCTGCACGGCCGAGGCCTGCTCACTGCGCGATAACTATCAGGCTCTGCTCGACAAGGGCTACCGGATTATCGGAGTTAGCGTGGATTCCGCCGACTCGCACAAGAAGTTTGCCGCCAAAAACGACCTGCCTTTCCAGCTCATAGCCGACACCGACCACAAGCTGGTTGAGGAGATGGGCGTTTGGGGCGAGAAGTCAATGTATGGCCGCAAGTATATGGGCACTTTCCGCACCACCTTCATTATCGGTCCTGACCATAAAATCAAGGAGATAATATTGCCCAAGCAAATAAAAACCAAAACCCACGGCGAGCAGCTACTGGCGCTTTGAGTAAGTAGCCGCCGCCAGAAGGTTAGCCACCAACGCAAAGGTTCCGAGCGCCGCGAATTGCAGACTCAGGTCTGCGATTCCGGCGCCTTTCAGATAGGTGGCGCGCATGATTTCGTTGAAGTAGCGGGGCGGGACCAGATAGGTTACAGCCTGGGCCCAGTCGGGCATAGAGCCTATGGGGGTCATCAGTCCGCTCATGAGCTGGAAAATCATGACGATAGCAAACAGCACGAATACCGCCTGAATCATGGTTGTCGACTTGTTGGCAACGGTGATTGCTATTCCCGACATGGTGAGGCTGAAAAGAACCGCTCCCAGATAGATGGTGAGCAGGTTGCCGGCGGGTATGAGCCCATAGACCGCCCAACCGATGGCCATGCCGATGGTCATTATCAGCAGGCCGACGAGCCAGAAGGGAATCAGTTTCGACAGAACGAACGTGAGGCGTCCGACCGGGGTGACGTTCATGGCCTCGATAGTGCCGGTTTCCTTTTCGCCGACCAGATTGAGCGCGGGCATGAAGCCGCACATCATTATGAGCAGAATAGCCATCAGGGCCGGAATCATGTAGCGGCGGAAGTCGAGAGTGCGGTTAAAAAGGTTGAGAACGCTGACGTTATCTTTCATTCCCGGGGCAATGGTGCCGGCCACGGACTGCATGACGTATTGGGCGCCGAGCATCCCTTTGGTGGCGTTGACGCCGTTGGCTTCGATGTCGAGCTTTTTGCGACAGCGCTCAAAGCCGTGGGGTATGGTCAGCACGACGTCGGCGCCGCCGGTTTCGATATCGTTCATGGCCGCATGGTGTGAGCCGCTGACGCTGAGGACAGTCAGGCCGGCAGCGGCGTTGATGTCGGCGATGATGCGGCGTGAGAGCTGAGAGCGGTCGTTGTCGACAACGGCAACGTTGACGTTCTTCACGTCGAGATTGGTTGCCAGCGGAATAACCAGCATAACCATTACGGGCAGCATGACCACTATGCGGGGAATCAGCGAGTTGCGCGTGAGGATGGTGAATTCCTTGCGCAGAAGGGCGCGGAGAATTTTCATTTTTTGAACTTACGGATTGCAATGGTTAGAATCAGGGCTGTCATGGCGAGCAGAATCGCTAATTCGGTCAGCACACGGCTGAGGGGGAGCTGCTGAATCATGAGTTTGCGCATGGCGGCGATATACCAGCGGGCGGGAATGATGGTTGAAAACGCCTGAAGTGCTTTGGGCATGTTGTCGACCGGATAGATCATGCCCGACAGCATGATAATCGGCATCATGAAGACCATGCCTGATATGAGCAGGGCGACCATGCGGCTGTCGGTAAGGGTGGAAACCAGCAGGCCGATTGAAAGCGACAGGCAGATGTAGACCATCGAGACCAGAATGACGGAGAAAACGCTCGAGCTGAGCGGGAGCTGCAGGACCGAGTAGCCAAGAGTGAGCATAATGGCGAGAATTATGCAGGCAATGGCGAAGTAGGGGATGAGTTTTCCGAATATGATGGTGCGGGGCTTGACGGGCGACACCAGCAGCAGGTTCATGGTTCCGGTTTCTTTTTCGCCCACGATGGAAATTGAGGTCATCATTGCGCAGACGAGAATGAAGATAGTGCCCATGATGCCGGGGCCGAAGTTGTAGGCGCTGAGCATTTGCGGGTTATAGAGCGTGCGCATTTCAACGGGCGCGCCGGCTGCGGGATTTATTGCGCTGCGCAGGTAGACAGTGGCCGACTGGGCAATGGTGGGGTTGGCGGCGTCGACTATAATCTGGGATGAGCCGTTGTCGGCTATGACCAGGGCGGCGTCGATGGCGCCTTGACGTAGTAGTGGCTCGATTTCGGGCTGTGTTACCATGCCTTCGAAGCGGAGATACTCGTTGTTGTCGAGCCGCTGGATAATCAGGCGCGTTTGGTCGGTTGGCCGTTCGATAGCCGCAGCGACCCTTACCTGTTTGACCTCGGTGGATATGGCGAAGCCGAACAAGAGCAGCAGGACCATCGGAATCAGTATGATGATGGCCGCCGTTCGGCGGTCGCGCAGAATCTGGAGCGATTCTTTCTTAATGATGGCTGAGAGAGTGTTCATTCTGAGCGTTTTGCTGATGAGGCTACGATGCGGAAAACTTCGTCGAAGGATTCGGCGTTGTAGCGTCGTTTGAGTTCCTGAGGGGTGTCGAGCGCGGCAATCTCGCCGTCGACCATAATGCTGACGCGGTTGCAATAGTCGGCCTCGTCGAGGTAGTGGGTCGTGACGAAAATGGTCATGCCGTCGGCGGCGGCCTTATAGATTATATCCCAGAATTTTTTGCGCGATTCGGGGTCGACGCCGCCAGTGGGTTCGTCGAGAAACACGAGCTGCGGCCGGTGGATGGTTGCGGCGGCAAAGGCCAGTTTCTGGCGCCAGCCGGTTGGAATGTCGCGAACGAGGGTGTTGGCCATGGAGTGCATGTCGAGGCCGGTGTAGATTTCGTTGGCGCGCTCGGCGAACTGCTTGGAGTCGAGCCCGTAGATGGTGGCGAACAGGCGCAGGTTTTCGTTGACGGTGAGTTCGTTGTAGAGCGAAAAGCGCTGGCTCATATAGCCGATGTTGCGCTTGATTTGTTCGGGTTGGGTGTTGATGTCGAACCCAACCACCGTTCCGCTGCCGGAAGTGGGGAGGCTCAGTCCGCAGAGCATTCTCATGGCGGTTGTCTTGCCGGCGCCGTTGGCCCCGAGGAAGCCGAAAATTTCGCCTTTGCCGACTGAAAAAGAAATGTTGTTGACGGCGGCGAAGTTGCCGAAGCGTTTGGTCAGGTTTTTGACTTCGATTGCCGGTTGGCCGGTTTCGGTGGGGTGGGGGGCTGAGCCGGTGTTGCGGTTCAGGGCGAGCAGCTCGTCGG
>CAMWSP010000137.1 GCA_947176935.1 uncultured Porphyromonadaceae bacterium
GCTCGGACCCCAGCCCCAGCTCGGGCCCCAGGAGGGTCCCCAGCTCCACGAAGGGCTAATCGACCAGCTCCAGGTAGGACCCCAGTAGTTATAGCTCCACCAGGGATTGCTGTAGTACCACGCCGGACGCACTGCCCAGGCCCATGCCGAGTCATAGAAATAGCGATTCATATAGTTATCCCAGGGGTCGGGGTTGCTAACATAGATATTCAGCGTAGGCGATGCCGTTCCCGTTGAGCCGGCCAGTTCATCGTCGGCATAGGAATAATAATACTGCAAATCCGGATCGTTGCTGCTGATAACTATATCTGGATTGGAGAAACGCTCTATTCTACGGGTGTACTGGAAATTTTCGCCCAGGTCGGTCGTGGCGGCCTGCTGCGGCTTATAGGAGCCGCGGCGGTTATATTCGTCGACCGCACGCGTGGAGCCGGTGCCATAGTCGGCAACCGACGATTCAACGGTTGCGGCAGCCTTTACGGGTTGCTGTTTCTGCAGCTTTTCAGCTTTTTCAGCTTTTTCAGCTTTTTCCTTTTTGGCTTTCTTGGCGTCGAAATAAATATCGTCGTCGAAATAGCCCTGAGCGCTTGCCGACCCTGCGGTCAGCATGGCAACAGCGGCGAGCGCAAACATGCGGCGAAGGAAAGTAGTCGTAGTCATATCGGTTTGCATTTCAAGGTTTATACCCTCTTAGACGCGAAACATCGCGCCGGGTTTAACTTAATGAATGGCAAATTTACGAATATTATGTCAAAAATCAAACAATAGCGGCGCAAATTTGCCGCTATTGTTCGCAAATCAGTCGGTTTTTATAAATATTGTCAATCTTCTTTAACAGGCTTCATGTCGTAGGAGCCCATGGCGATGGTGAAGCCCCAGTAGATGAAGGCAAGCGAGGTCAGGAAGCTAACGTTGACCATGTTCTGCAGATAGCCGGCTTCAAGGAAGAAGAAACCGATAACCAGAAGCAGGATGCCGTTGATCAGCTGCAGCCACCAGTACTTGCGGTCGCGGCCGTTGACTGAGCTTACCAATGCGCCTACGCCCCAGAAAATGAACACGAAAGCGATAAAATAGGGGAACACGGCTTCGGCCAGAGTTACGCTGCGAACCAGCATAAAGCCGATAAACATATCAATCACGCCGCCGGCGAGCCACCAGCCCCAGCCTCGGGGTCGGTTTTCAGAGGCGCTGACACAAAGTTGAACCACTGCGGCAGCAATGAGCATCCAGCCGAAAAGAACCGATGCTACGGCATAGCCGATGGCAGGGAAGAACCAATAAGCAAATCCGGCAATCACCATAAGGATGCCAACAATCGTTACGAGCCACCAAAGTTTGGTCTGACCCCAGAAAGAAGTTGTTTGTTTCATAGCTTGATTATTTTGTAATAGTTAAACGTTTGTCATTATAACACACAAAAGGCCGATTTTGTTTTTAGCGATTTTTTTTGTAACTTTGCACATTGTTTATAAGAACTTAAGACCCAGAAATGAGCCAACCTAAAATGCTTTTCATCTCCCAGGAGGTAACGCCCTATTTACCTGCTTCCTCCCTGGCCGATCTATCCAACACCCTGCCGCGCCTGGCCCAGGATGCCGGCTACGAAGTGCGTTTGTTCATGCCTAAATACGGCAATATCAACGAACGACGCAACCAGCTCCACGAGGTTATCCGCCTGTCGGGCATGAACATCGTTATCGACGACACCGACCACCCCCTGGTCATCAAAGTCGCAACCATGCAGTCAACCCGGGCCCAGGTTTATTTCATCGACAACGACGACTATTTCGAACGCCACCCTTCGTCGCATCTCGAAACGGTGAGCCACGCCGAAGAAAACGGCGAGCGCACGGTATTCTTTGTTCGCGGCGTGGCCGAAACCACCAAGAAGCTCCGCTGGGACCCGGTGGTTATCAACTGCACCGGCTGGATTACCGCGCTCACTCCGGTTTACCTCAAACGAGTCTACAACGACGACCCCGTTTTCCGCAAAGCCAAGGTAGTCTACATTCTGACCAACAACGAGCCCGCACCCGCCGAACCGCTCAATCCGAAAACCTATAAACAGATGAGAACCGACGGCATCACCGACCGCTTCCTCGGCTCGGTGAAAAACAAGCCCATGGACTTCGCCAACCTCAACCGCCTGGCCATCGACCATGCCGACGCTATCATAGTAGGCCACTCCGACGTCGACCCCGAACTGGTTGCCTATGCCGAGGCTTCGGGCAAGCCCTTGCTCCGCTTCAGCAACGAACTCTCGTCGAACCCCTCGCTTCTTTCTGAATTCTACGCCAACATCCTCACTCCAGAAAAATGAAATACCCCCGCCTCACCCTGCCGCTGATTATGCTGTCAATGCTTTCGCTGGCAGGTTTCAGCGCCTGCGACAACGCCAACCCGGTCGATATGCCCGGCTCCTCGCTGGTTCAGGACCAATTCGTTATTGAAATCACCGACACCTTCACCATCGAAGCCCGGTCAATTCTGAATCCTCGCGTGCAGTCGCGAACAACCACCCAGCTGCTCGGCGCCATCGACGCTTCGACCTACGGCACCCTGCGCGCCGACTTCGTGGCCCAGCTTTTCCCGTCGAACAACATTGACATAACCGACGTTACGCTCGACTCGGTGAAACTCCAGCTTGTGTTCGACAAAACCGGCTTTGTCGGCGACTCGCTCGCGCCCATCGGCATTGAGGTCTACCCGCTGACCGACACTCTCCCCTACCCCATCTACTCGAACTTCCCCACCGGCACCCGCTATGCCACCACCGGCTTCTACAACCCGAACCCCGGGCCCGACGATTGCCACGGCATAGGCATGTTCACCGCCGTTGGCGGCGCAATCAGCACCGAGGCCTCGGCCAGCAGCTATCGTTTCGCCTACGCCAACCTGCCCCTTGAATTCGGCCAGAAAATCCTCAACGCGTTCATCGACCCCGCAACCCGTCCGCTCTTCAGCGAACCCGACGAATTCGCCACAAAGATTTTCCCCGGCGTCTATGTGCGCACAACGTTCGGTTCAGGCCGCGTAACCCGCATAACCGACACCCGCCTGCTCATGTACTACCAGAAACGCTCCATGATCGAAAACGACAATGGCGTGCTGGTCGACTCGCTCCAGCATCTCTATTCATACTATATGACCTCGGCGCCCGAAGTGCCGTCAAACACCTGCATCAACCTCGAAATGGCCCCGTCGCTTAACGCTATGGCCGAACAGGGACGCGCCATCATCGTCAGCCCCGCCGGTCGCGACGTTGAGCTGCGTTTCCCCATCGAGAGCGTTATCAACGCCTATGAAAACGCCACCGCATCGACCCTTTCGCTCATCAACACCATGACGTTCTCCATTCCGGCCGACTCTATAGCCAACGGCCGCGGAATCAGCGCTCCGACCTACCTGCTCATGGTGCTATCAAAGGATAAAGACAAGTTCTTCGCGGCCAACAAGCTCCCCGACGACGTGACTTCATTCACCGCCGAACTCAACGCCAACACCATGACCTACAACTTCGGCGACATGCGCAACTACCTCATGGAAATGCTCTCTAAAAAAGAGGAGCTGAAAGCCGAAGACTTCATGTTCACCATCACTCCGGTATCGATGGTTATGGACGACGCTTCATCGTCATACTACGCCTCGACCGGCTCCACCCTTTCGGGCATGTCGCCTATGGTGGCCATGCCGGCAATGGTAGAACTCCACCCCAAAGATGCCAAAGTAACGCTAACCTTCTCTAAGCAACAGCTGAAATGACCTACGACTTCGACCGGGTAATCGACCGCCGCGGAACCAACTCCGTGGCCTACGAAAAACTTCCGCTATACTTCAACGCTACTGATGTTGAACCCTTCTGGGTTGCCGACAACGGCTTTGCCACTCCCCAATTCATAATCGACGCGCTCAACAAACGCCTTGAGCACCCGATTTTCGGCTACACCGCCGAAGCCCCGCAATGGCGCCCGGCGCTGGTCAACTGGCTGCGCGACCGTCAGGGCTGGCAAATCGAACCCGAATGGATAGCGTTCATTCCCGGCATAGTCAAAGGCATCGGCATGGCCATCAACGCCCTCACCTCTCCGGGCGACAAAATCATAATCCAGCCGCCGGTTTATCATCCGTTCCGCATAGTACCCGAAAGCAACGGCCGCCAAGTGGTTTTCAACCCGCTGCGCGAACTGCCCGACGGCAGCTATGAAATGGACTTCGACCACCTCGCCCGGGTTGCCGACGAAAGCTGCAAAATGCTCATTCTCTGCAACCCCCACAACCCCGCCGGTATAGTCTGGCCCGTGGAAACCCTCAAGCGCCTGGCCGAATTCTGTAAGGAGCGCAACATCATTGTCATATCCGACGAAATTCACTGCGACATGCCGCTGTTCGGAGCCGTCCACACTCCGTTCGCATCCGTCAGCCCCGCCGCAGCGAGCAACTCCATAACCTTCCAGGCTCCCTCCAAAACCTTCAATATCGCCGGCATTGTCAGCTCCTTTACCGTCGTTCCCGACCCGGAGCTGCGCAAACGCTTCTTCGGCTGGCTCGAAGCCAACGAATTCTGCGAACCCGACATCTTCGCCCCCATAGCGGCTATTGCCGCCTACTCCCCCGAAGGCGAAGAATGGCGCCGCCAAATGCTCGCCTACGTCGAAGATAATATCCGCTTCGTTATCGACTATCTCCGCCGCGAATTGCCCGCCATCAAGCCGCTCCGTCCCGGCGCATCGTTCCTGATCTGGCTCGACTGCCGCGGCCTCGGACTGCAACAGCCGCAGCTGGTCGACCTCTTCGTCAGGAAAGCCAAGCTCGCCCTCAACGACGGCGCCATGTTCGGCCCCGGCGGCGAAGGCCACATGCGCTTCAACGTCGGTTTCCCGCGTCAGCGGCTCGCTGGCGCGCTGGATAAACTCCGCAACGCCATCCTCAACCAATGAACGAGCAGCCATTCGTCATAGCCATCGGGCGCCAGATGGGCTCCGGCGGACGCGAACTCGGCCGCCTGCTGGCCGAACGCCTCAACATTGACTTCTACGACAAAAAACTCCTGGCCGACGCCGCCAAAAATTCAGGCCTCATAGCCCACACGCTCGAACACTCCGACGAGCGCACGCCCTCATTCTTAGGCAACATTTTCGGCTCCGCATTCGGCCACCCGATGACCAACGTAAGCTCGTATTCCTACGACGACACCGCCTATCGCGCCGTCAGCGACACCATCCGCTCGCTGGGCGACACCAAAAGCTGCGTCATAGTCGGCCGCACCGCCGACTATGTTCTGCGCGACCATCCGCGCTGCGTGTCGATTTTCGTCCACGCGCCCGAAGACGCATGCGTCAAGCGCGTCATGGCCCGCGGCGACAAAGCCACCGAAGCCGATGCCCGCGCTCTGGTGCGCAAAACCAACAAGCTCCGCGCCTCATACTACGAATTCTACACCGACAAACCCTGGGGCGCCGCGTCGACCTACGACCTGACCATAAACTCCGCCCTGCTCCCCCTCCCCGACCTCGCCGACCTCCTCGCCACCTACATCCCCCACCGCCTCGCCCCCCAATCCGCCACAAACACATCGGGCAAAGACTTTTAAAACGGAATTCCATG